>JAJYTK010000053.1 GCA_021793095.1 Pseudomonadota bacterium | reverse complement strand
TGCGGTTTTTGTGGCTACCTGTCTGGCCGCAGTCGTCGGCACCATGACCATGGCACTGGTGGCCAACTGGCCCATTGGGCTGGCACCTGGGATGGGCCTAAACGCATTTTTTGCCTTTACTGTTGTCGGTGCCTTGGGTTTTACCTGGCAACAGGCCTTAGGGGCTGTTTTTATTTCCGGGGTGATTTTTGTGCTATTGACCGCCACCGGAGCGCGCAGTTGGATTATCGCAGGTATTCCTAAATCCTTGCGTTCAGCCATTGCTGCAGGTATCGGGTTGTTTCTGGGTCTGGTCGCCATGATCAACAGCGGCATTGTTGTCGGCAATCCGGCCACCCATGTGGGCATCGGCAATCTCACCTCACACCAAGCATTATTTGCCATTTTTGGTTTTTTTGTCATCGCTGTTTTAGACGCTTTACGGGTACGTGGAGCCATCCTGATTGGAATTCTTGCCGTCACCGTCGCCTCGATACTCACCGGACACACCAGCTATCAGGGCTTGGTCTCTATGCCGCCGAGTATTGCGCCTACCTTTTTGCAGCTAGACATTATGGGCGCACTTAGTGTTGGCATTGTGCACGTGGTGTTGGTGCTTGTATTGGTAGAGGTATTTGATGCTACGGGAACACTCTTAGGGGTGGCCAAACGGGCAAGCCTCATTGATGATAAAAACCCTGGACGTCTCGGGCGTGCCCTCTTTGCAGACAGTACTGCCATCGTTGCGGGCTCTATTATTGGTACCAGTAGCACCACTGCCTATGTAGAGAGTGCCTCTGGGGTTCAGGCCGGTGGCCGTACTGGACTGACCGCCTTCACCGTGGGTGTGCTCTTTCTATGCGCCTTATTCTTTTCGCCTTTGGCAGGTGTGGTCCCCGGTTATGCAACGGCGCCCGCACTACTTTACGTCGCGGGTATTATGCTCCGCGAGGTGGTTGAGGTCGAGTGGCAAGACGTCACAGAGGCTGCCCCCGCGGCACTGACTGCTTTGGCCATGCCCTTTACCTACTCTATTGCCAATGGACTGGCCTTTGGTTTTATCAGCTATGTCGTGTTGAAATTCTTCACAGGCAAGTGGAAAGACCTACACCTAGCAACCATCATCGTCGCTGCACTCTTCGTGAGTAAATACGCTTTTTATCCCGATTAAAACGCGTTACACTAGGTTCATTACATATATTTTTCACACAACGGCTAATGATACATTAGCCGTTTCTTTTTAGGATGGCATTTATGAGCACCGTGGATCTCACCCAAGAAACCTTCCAAGACGCCATTGATGGCGACAAACCCCTCATTATTGATTTTTGGGCACCCTGGTGTGGCCCTTGCCGCCAATTTGCCCCTGTTTTCGAGGCGGCTGCAGAGCGTCATGAAGATGTCACTTTTGCCAAAATAAACACCGAGGAAGAACAAGAGCTCGCCGCTATGCTGCGCATTCGCTCTATCCCTACCATCATGATTTTCCGTGAAAAAGTCCTATTGTTCTCACACTCGGGCGCTTTGACCGATTCGCAACTGGATGAGCTCATTGGGCAACTACGCGAGGTGGATATGGAGCAGGTGCACGCTGAAATTGCACAGCAACAAGAGCAAGCATCTCAAGAAGGCCCCGATCAAGCCTAAATAGACTCTGAAGCACAACACTAGGCACACGGCGCGCGCACACTGCGCGCCGTTGTCCGCAATTAATGATGCGATCACACGACCTCAATCCCTCACTGCACAGAGCTTTAGTCCTCTACCTTTACCCAGCCCTGCCCACTGCTCATATTTTGTAGCAGCTGCTCAAAGTCTTCTATCTGCTCTTTAGGTAATTGTAAATCCCAAATCACCCCCTCTGCCCCGTATTCTTCGTCTTGAACCCGCACTTGAAAATCATCAAAACGTGCTTTTAAACGATCGATTTCAGCATACGGGCAAAAACACTGGATAGGGACGGTTGGGATGTATTTCTTTTTAGGCGCCGTACGCAGGCATTCTGCTGCCGCCCCACCATAGGCGCGTACCAAACCACCAGTCCCTAATTTAATCCCCCCAAACCAGCGGATGACCAATACGGCCACAAAATCACATTCCTGGCCCTCAATCGCTTGGAGAATGGGCCGCCCTGCCGTCCCTCCAGGCTCTCCATCATCTGAAAAACGATAATTATCGCCAATTTTATAGGCCCAACAGTTATGCCTGGCGTCCGGGACAGAGCGCTCTTCGATAAAGGCCATGGCTTGCGCTACGGTATCTGCTGGACGCGCAATCGCGATGAAACGACTTTTTTTAATTTCTTCCTCGTAGGTGTTTTCACCCACCAAAACATAAGTCATAGGGGTTCTTTCACTCCAGTATATTGACGCCTGCATTCACACCAATTAAAAAAATAAAGTGGCTTGATCATCCTCGACCAGCAGCCGCACACCTGCACCTATAGGTAAGGTCGCCTTGCGTGGCACATGCCCATACGGAAAGCCCAAATAGATAGGCACCTGTACATGTCGAGCCAACCACTGCCACACTGACTGTAAACGATAGCCGCGATCGGCAGGGGTCAAACGATAATCCGTAAAATCACCCAATAAAATAGCTTTTTGTTTTTTTAGTATCCCGGCCATATGCAATTGAGTGAGCATGCGCTCAATGCGATAAGGGTGCTCCGACACATCTTCTAAAAATAGAATCCCCCCATCGATATTGGGCAAATAAGGCGTTCCCACTAAAGAACAGAGCAGAGCCAAATTTCCACCCCAAAGCACCCCTGCCACATCTAAAGAAGAACGCTGCGGGCGTAAAGGCTGTGCTGTAAAGCTAAGTTGGGTTTGCTCACCGCGTAACATGGCTACAAACCAGTGCTCCATATCTTGATTTACTTCTGATTGGCCAAAATCAAATACAGCACAGGGCCCAGCATAACTAATTGTTTGAGTTTGTGCGTAAAGAGCTAAATTAAAAGCGGTGAAATCACTATGTCCAATAAATTGTTTGCCACTTTGCGCAATCGCTGCCCAATTAATAAATGGCAGCAAGCGACTCATACCATAGCCCCCTCGGCTAGCCAGCACAAAAGGCGCGGGTTGCTGTAAAGCCCGCTCAAAGGCAGCGAGGCGCTGGGCGTCTGTGCCGGCGAATCGCTCGTACACCGCACAGGCATCGGGGTCTGCACTGGGCTCAAAACCCAACGCCCGTAGCCGTTGCTGCGCACGCTGCAACTCTTGGGGAGTTCCAATCGCACTGGATGGAGAAATAATATAGATGCCATCATTGGTCTTTGTTTTTATACTCATCACTAAACGCCCATGTGATTCATCATTAATAAAGCCCTATCAGTTTTGTTTTACCCATCAACTGATAGTGGCAAATCTGTTATTTAGCCCGTCGAGATTTAAAAAATGCGCGCAGTAAGGCCGCGCTTTGTTCTTGCCACACCCCACCTTGGATGCTGGTGTGATGGTTGAGTTGTGCGTACTGCTCGTGTTGTAACACGCTGTGGCACACCCCAGTCTTGGGGTCTGAGGCACCATACACCACACGCTTGACCCGCGCATGCAAAATAGCGCCCATACACATCATGCACGGCTCTAAACTGACATATAACTGGGTGTCGGGCAAGCGATAATTACCCATAAATGTGCTGGCATCACGCAATGCCATCATTTCGGCGTGCTGTGTGGGGTCATGGCTATACACCGTATGATTCACCCCCATGCCGATGACTCGGCGTTGCTCATCCAATACCACTGCGCCGACAGGCACCTCTTGCCAATGTGCCGCCATCTCAGCCAGCATGAGTACCAGCTCCATGGCTTGCTCATCGGTGTCTATTGTTTGAAAAAAATATTGTTGGTAAATGGGCAAGCGCTGTAATCGATTAAAAGATTGCACCACCACTCCTTTATTCAGGCTCACATAATTCAATCAGTTCTCTTTGCGCACGAATCAACCATTTGGGTAAATCATCCGCAATCAGGCCAACCCCCGCCAAAGTGCCTGCTCGTCCATGCAGCCACACCCCCATTGCTGCCGCCAAAGGTGCAGCAATGCGCTGCCCTAGAAAGGCAGCAATGACACCCGCGAGCACATCGCCACTGCCTGCAGTTGCTAAATAGGGACTCGCATTATTATTAATAATTAATGCCCCATGGGGTAGACCAATGAGGGTCTCCGCCCCTTTGAGCACGACCACCGCACCCGTTTCTTGACTGGCTTGGCGCACCGCGTCCAAACGGTGAGTGGCCAGTAATCCTGTTAAATGCGGAAAAAGACGTTTAAATTCACCCGCATGCGGCGTCAGTACGCAACGCCCATGCAGGGATGAAAAGAAATGGTCTGGATGCTGCGTCATTACATTTAATGCCTCGGCATCGAGCACACAAGGATGGTTGGTGTCTAAAAGGACTTTTAGATAATCAGCCAGTTCAGGACAATGCACGGCCCCTGGCCCCAATACCACCGCACCGGTACGGCGTGTATCAATAGCCGCCTTAAAGCCTTTTGCACCATCAACAGCCTCGACCATCACCGAGCGCATTTGTGCCGCGTAAATTGGCCAGCTGTCGCGATCCGTCAGGAGGGTGACTGCACCCGCGCCCGACACAGCAGCCCCTAAGGCACTCAAAGTAGGAGCCCCTGGCAACCGTGGCCCACCCCATACCCAAACATGACCGCGATCATATTTATGCGTTTGCGCATTGGGTCGGGTCCGCCGCCATTCAGGCGCCCACAAGGCAGGCCTATTTTCATAAAAGCGTGGCTGAACTGGCAAATGCGTCTGCTCCAAGCCAATGTCACATACCCGTACTTCACCGCAATATGCTGCCCCTGGGGCGATGACGTGGGCAGGCTTTTTTTTAAATAAAGCCAATGTCAACTCAGCCTGCAAAGGAGGATGCGCATAAAGTTGGCCAAAATCCCCAACCCCGGTAGGCATATCCACAGCGACAATCGGTTTCTGACTGTTTTCTAAACGTTGTAGCAAAGACTGCCAGTGCGCATTAATAGGACGCGATAGACCCACACCAAATCCCGCGTCAATGATTAAATCAACCTGCTGTAAAAAAGCTTCATCAATGGCCTTAAATGAATAGCAATCGTGGGTATAACGTTGGGCATGTGCAGCAGCAGGTAATCGCGTGGGCAAGGCGCCATGCTCAGTACAGACAAACACCGGCCAATCACGCGCAGCCAATAGCCGCGCAATCACAAAACCATCGCCGCCATTATTTCCTGGGCCACACACAATAAGTGTGCGGCTACGTGGAAAGCGCTGCAAGATGGCAGTGGTAAGGGCTTGTCCTGCATGATGCATCAACTGTTGAGGAGAAATGCCCTGTTGCGCAGCATGCGCGTCCACCGCATGAATATCTGCCGCAGTTAATAGCGCGCAATCGTTATTTAAATCCATTCATTGGCCTTTATGGACATGTTTATACAACTCAGGCAATGCTTGGGCTGCCGATGCCCGAATATTGCTATGGGCCACGGCGTCAAGTGGTGTTTCCTGTGGGTTAATCTGCATGACATAAGCGCCAGCCTCCCGAGCGATACTGGGCAATGCGGCCGCCGGCTGGACCACCCCTGAAGTACCTATTGCAATCAACACATCACAGGTCGCACTGAGTTCAAAAGAACGATCCAACACCTGACTATCCAAGGCCTCACCAAACCAGATCACTCCAGGTCGAATATGCCCGCCACACGCACGACACGCAGGCGGCGTGATCTCTTGGCCATTGGGGTCAAATTCAACGTCTACAGCGCGGGTCTGATGTGCCTTGGGCAATGCAGCCTCATCGACCGACTGACCGCATTCAGCGCATAAAGAAGAAAACAAATTACCATGCAAATGCAATACCTCAGAGCAACCCGCGCGCTCATGCAAATCATCAACATTTTGGGTTAAACAAATCACCCTATCTGCCCCTGCGGCAGCCTGCCATTGCGCTAACGCCAAATGCGCAGCATTGGGCTGGGCGGCACGGACGCGTTGACGCCGCCACAAATACCATCCCCACACCAAGGCTGGCTGGCGCCTAAAAGCCTCTGGTGTGGCCAACTGCATGGGATCGTATTGCGCCCACAACCCACTCAAATCATCTCTAAATGTAGGCACCCCGCTCTCTGCAGAAATCCCCGCACCACTAAAAAACACTATCTTTTTAGCGGTCTGGAGTCGCTCTAGAACCGTTTCATCAAAGTTAAACATGGATTGAACCTTTTTATACCTGAGTATGCACTGCACCTCTGACGTCAGCCAACTCTGATTGTAACACTGCGCAATCCTTCAAAATTATCATGCTCCGGCATCGTCCCGAAGCAGCATTTAATTTTAGTCATCACAGCACAAACAAACTCTTTGGATCTGGTCAGCACAGCCTTTATTGGGTAATCTTGGGGACCTAGCAATTATTACCTTTTAAAAACAACTGATAGACGAGTTTTATGTCTACCCACAACCTGACTGTTATTCAGCGCTTGCGCCTCATTTTTGATAATTTCACTCTAATACTTATTGGGGTTGTACTTCTTGCCAGTGCCCTGCCAGCACACGGGGCGGGTGCAGTATTTTTTGAATGGCTCACTCGCTTTGCTATTGCATTACTCTTTTTCATGCATGGGGCCAAACTCTCCCGTGAAGCCATCATTGCGGGCGCCATGCATTGGCGCCTACATTTATTGGTATTTGGTTTTACCTTTGTAATTTTCCCCCTGATTGGTTGGGCCATGA
>JAJYTK010000052.1 GCA_021793095.1 Pseudomonadota bacterium | reverse complement strand
TGAGGATGGGTTGGCTCGAATAGAGGCAGCCAGCCAAGTATTGCGCGACGATTATGCCAAATCTGCCTATACTAGTCGGGGGGTTTTAGTCGCGGCGACTGCCCTTTATGAGCGCGGTGCGGCCGATCAGGCTAAAGAACAATTGCGCTGGCTGATTAAAACCGATCATGATTCGGTCGCAACAGGGGTGGCGCGATTGCGTTTGGCCGCGCTCTTGCTCGAAGAGGGTGACTATGCCGAGGGGCTAGATTTATTGGCTAAAGATGCTCCTGGCTTCGAGGCACTCTACGCTGATCGACGGGGTGATCTCTATTATGCTCAAGGTGATACAGCTCAAGCTAAAGAGCAGTGGGATACGGCGTTAAACAGCTTACAAGGGCAGCCAGCTGCCACCATGGTTCGTCTTAAAATTGATGCACTGAACAAGGAATAATCATGAAACGCCTGACACGCATCCATCGTATTGTGCAGCGCTCTCTCATACTTGGTGCAGTACTGGCCTTAAGCGCTTGCTCTATGTTTTCCAGCAAGGATCCTCGTTTTGAGCCAGCACCACTGGCAGAGTACGAGGGCCGCATGCCGGCTTCGGTGCGTTGGTCGGCTTCCATTGGATCGGGCTCTGGTTTTGGCTTTATTCCCTATGTCCAAGGTCAAGATGTTTATACCGCGAGTGCGTCCGGGCAGGTCAGCCGTGTCGATTTATCGACAGGCCGAGTGAAATGGGCTACCCAAGTTAACAAGCGTTTATCGGCAGGCGTGGGTACGGATGGTCGGGTGGTCGCCGTGGCCGCTCCTGATGGCACCGTCATTGCTTTGGACTCCGAAGGTAAAGAACTCTGGAAAGCCAAGGCAACCAGTGAGGTCAATATCCCGCCTGCGGTGGGTGACGGAGTGGTCGTTGTGCGTAGCAGCGACTATAGGGTACAGGCCTTTGATGCACAGACTGGTGACGAGCTGTGGAATATCCAACGTCCAGGGCCTGCATTAGCGCTTAAAACCACCATGCAGATGCTGTTGGTCGATGGGATGGTCGTGACTGGGATGCCTAATGGCCGTGTGTTATTGATTGATGCCGCCACAGGTGCTTTGCAATGGGAGGGGATCGTTTCTCAATCCTATGGTGCGACAGATTTAGAGCGCATCAGCGACGTGGTGGGTGCCCCAGAGTTTGTGGGGCCATTAATGTGTGCTGCCTCTTATCAAGGGCGCATCATTTGCTTTGATATGGCAAACCAAGCGCAGCCACTTTGGGCCGAAGATTTTTCTACAGCGCGCGGTATCGGCGTCAATAATCAAATGCTCTACGCCGCCGATAATCGTGACAAGGTGGTGGCCTTTGACATAGAGGATGGCAATATCGTTTGGGAACAAGATGCGTTACGTAATCGCCGCCTGACCGCTCCTGCTGTGTATAGCAATATCGTCGCGGTGGGTGACTTTGAGGGCTATATCCACTTTCTCGCCCCGCACGATGGGCGCCAAATGGCACGTGTTCGCGCTGGGTCCAAGCCCATTACCTCTCAACCAGTCGCAGTGGACGGCGGTGTGTTAGTTCAAACAGACGGTGGCCAATTGGTCTTCATTGGGGTTTAAGTGACTCAGGATACGCAATCTATATTTAAGCCGGTTATCGCCATTGTGGGGCGTGCCAATGTGGGAAAATCAACGCTTTTTAATCGCTTGACGCGCTCCCGCCAGGCGTTGGTAGCAGATTTCCCCGGTTTGACGCGCGATCGCCATTATGGTGAAGGGCGCGGTGCGTCCCAGCCTTATTTAGTGGTGGATACCGGGGGATTTGAGCCCATCGTCAAAGAAGGCATCAAAAAAGAAATGGCTGATCAAACCGAGCAAGCCATCAACGAGGCCGATGGGGTGATTTTCTTAGTGGATGTGCGCGATGGTTTGCACGCATTGGATTTCCACATTGCTGATCGGTTACGTCGTAGTGGACAGACGGTGTGCTTGGCGGTAAACAAAGCCGAAGGCATGCGTGATACCGCTGCTGGGGTTGATTTCTATGAGTTAGGACTTGGCGAGCCTCACCTGATTTCGGCTGCCCATGGTGATGGAGTGGCGTCGTTGATCGAGGGCTTGCTAGAGCAAGTGAGCGCTCAGCAACCCGCACTGGCCTTGGGCGACGATGTGGTGGCTGCTGATGAGGCCATAACACCTACAGAGGGCGAAAAAGATGCTTCGCATCGCTTGCGTTTGGCGGTGGTGGGGCGCCCTAATGTGGGTAAATCTACTTTTATTAATCAGATTATTGGCGAAGAGCGGTTGGTTGCGTTTAATGAGCCGGGCACCACCCGAGATGCCATTGAGATAGACTTTGATTACAAAGGAATTCCCTACACCTTTATTGATACGGCAGGGATTCGGCGCCGTGGCAGGGTCAAAGAGGCCATTGAAAAGTTTTCAGTAATCAAAACACTGCAAGCGATTGAGGCGGCCAATGTGGTTTTGTTGGTATTAGATGCACAGTCTGAAATCTCAGAGCAGGATGCCAATATCGCAGGGTTTATCGTGGAATCCGGGCGCGCCCTCGTCGTGGCCATTAATAAGTGGGATGGTCTGGATGATTACACCCGCGAGTGGGCATTGCGAGATTATCGTAGAAAGCTACGGTTTTTAGACTTTGCGCGCATGCACACTATCTCTGCACAGGAAAAGCACGGGCTCGCGGCAGTCATGCGCTCAGTGCGTGCTGCGCACCAAGCGGCATTTACTAAAATGCCTACCCCCGTATTAACACGAATCATTCATCAAGCCGTTGAGCAACAGCCGCCACCCCGTCGTGGCCATTCACGACCCAAATTGCGCTATGCGCATCAGGGGGGGCAAAACCCGCCAGTGGTCGTGATCCATGGGACCGCATTGCACGAGGTGCCCGAATCTTATCGGCGCTATATAGAGGGGCAAATACGTAGCGCTTTCAAACTAGAGGGCACGCCATTGCGTATTGAGTTTCGTACTGCCCACAACCCTTATGCCTGAGAGAGACGAAATGAGTCAGTTCTGGAGCGATCACGTTCATGCGCTTGAGCCCTATGTACCGGGCGAGCAGCCCAAAGAAGATGTGCTCATTAAACTGAATACAAACGAGCACGCGTATGGCCCTTCACCCCGTGCTTTAAGCGCTATACAGCAGGCGGCAACCGATGATTTGCGCCTTTATCCTACACCCGGGTCGGACGTGTTGGTGCAAGCTATTGCGACCACCCAAAGGGTTGACCCGACACAGGTATTTGTAGGGAATAGTTCCGACGAGGTGCTGGCCCATATATTTAATGGGCTCTTGCGTCGTGCCAATCAACCCTTATGGCTGCCTGACATTACCTATAGTTTTTATAAAACCTATTGCCGCTTTAACGCAATCGCGCCTCATTATGTGGCATTAAATGCTCGTTTTGAGATACAGCCGAGTGACTACATGGAAGCCCAGAAAAGTGGGGCTGCGGGCATTATTTTTGCAAATCCCAATGCGCCGACCGGGCATTATTTAGATTTGGACGCCATTGCGGAAATCTTGCAAGCCAATGCAGGTATTCCAGTTATTGTTGACGAGGCGTATATTGATTTTGGGGGTATTTCCGCTGCCAAGCTATTAGCCGAGCACGCTAACTTAGTGGTGACGCGCACTTTTTCTAAAGGCTATGCTTTGGCTGGACTGCGCGTGGGCTATGCATTAGGCAATACAGAAATCATCACTGGATTGCAGCGGGTCAAAGATAGTTTTAATTCATATCCTTTAGATCGTTTGGCCCAAGTAGGTGCTGCTGCTGCGATGGCTGACACCGCCTACTATGAAAAAGTCAATCAGCAGGTCATTGAAAACAGAGCTTATTTACATCAGGGCTTAGAGCAGTTGGGCTATGATGTGTTGCCTTCAAAGGCCAACTTTGTCTTTGCCCGACCATTACAACAAGGGGCCAAAGAGGTGTTTTTGGCGTTGCGTGCTCAAGGGATTTTGGTGCGTTATTTTGACCAGCCTCGGATCAATCAGTACCTACGGATTACGGTGGGCACCCGAGCGCAATGCGAGGCTTTGCTTGAGGCAATAAAAAAAGCCACTATTTAATGACGGAACCATGCAGCAATGGGGTGGTCAATGTTATAGTAAGGCGTGTATCCGCATACAGGGGATCCTGCGCGGTAAACGTTTAAACCCGATTCGTTTCATTTTAATAACAACATAATTGGAGCCTAGCCAATGAGCAATAAAGGGCAAATACTACAAGACCCATTTTTAAACGCCCTACGCAAGGAACATATTCCCGTCTCAATTTACCTTGTGAATGGTATTAAACTACAAGGGCAAATTGAATCCTTTGACCAATATGTCGTGCTGCTGCGCAATACAGTGACTCAAATGGTATACAAGCATGCCATCTCTACCGTGGTGCCGGCACGCCCTGTGTCTCTGAAAAAAGAAGACGGCGCCGAATAAAGCGCACTGTTAAATCAGGACCGCACGCTCATCTTTTTGAGGGTGCGGGCTTGTAAAGAGATTGTCCATGAGGGCACTTGTTGTTAGTGTTGACCTAAACGACCTTGATTATGCTGCGCATGCTGAGGAATTCCTGATGCTTGCCAGAGGGGCCGGGGCCCAGGTATGCGATATTATCCAAGTACGTCGACGCAGACCCGATCCAGCGCATTATGTCGGCAAAGGAAAGCTCGATGAAATTATCAGCAGCGTACATACTCATAACGTAGATATTATCCTTTTTGATCAGCCACTGAGTCCTGCCCAGCAGCGTAATATCGAACAAGCTGCCAATAAAAGAGTGGTAGACAGAGTAGCGTTGATACTGGATATATTTGCCCTGCGTGCTCAAAGCCACGAGGGTAAATTACAGGTCGAGTTAGCACAATTACAACACCTCTCCACGAGGCTGACCGGGCGTTGGTCGCATTTAGAGCGACAACAGGGCGGTATCGGCACGCGGGGTCCAGGTGAATCTCAGTTAGAATTAGACCGTCGGATGATTGGTCGGCGCGTTAAAACACTGCGCCAACGACTAGAAAAGCTCGGTCGACAACGCACAACACAACGCCGTGCCCGTATGCGCGGCGATGTGTTTAATGTATCATTAGTGGGCTATACCAACGCGGGTAAGTCAACGCTATTTAATGCGCTCACCCGCGCTGAAGCCTATGCAGCGGACCAGTTATTTGCAACGCTTGATACGACCTCTAGGCGCATCTGGATTCATGGGGTAGGGCATGTTGTGCTGTCAGACACGGTAGGATTTATTCGTGATCTGCCACCCACACTCATTGCTGCTTTTAAAGCAACCCTCGAGGAAACTGTTCATGCCGATTTGTTGCTCCATGTGGTGGATGCGGCCAGCCCGCAACGCGACGAACAAATCTTTGAGGTCAACAAGGTGCTCGATGATATCGGTGCCGGCGAGGTACCGCGGATTTTGGTTTATAACAAAATCGACCAGACGCACTTCAGTCCACGGATAGAGCGCGATGACCATGGTATCATTTCGCGAGTCTTTGTCAGTTCGATTGAGCGTACGGGGTTAGATGACCTGCGTGACGCAATCGTTGAAGCAAGTAAAGTATCGGAAAATAATGCGATTCATATCAAGAATATTTAACCTCAACGATCCAGGTTGGGGCCGCAACGGGGATAAAAAGGACGACGCCAATCGGCCCTCCAACCAGCCTCAGGGCAATCAAGAAGGGCCACCTGATTTGGACGAGGTGTGGCGCGACTTTAACCGCCGTTTATCTTCGCTTTTTGGTGGCAAGAAAAACAAACCGCCTCGGCCACCGGCAGGTGGTGGCGGACGTCCTCGTCTGCCCAAGGGCTCACCCAAGATTTTTCTCGCGTTGCTGATCGCCATTGTCGGTTTGTGGATGGCCAGCGGATTTATCGTGGTCCAAGAGGGGCAGGTCGCTGTCGTGACTCGCTTTGGTCAGTATGTGCGCACTTTAAATCCTGGTTTGCAGTGGCATTGGCCCACGCCCATCGAGGCCAGTCAAACCGTCAATATTGCGCAATTACGTACCTTTGAGATTGGGTTCCGCGGTTCATCTCGCAACAAGGTACTCACTGAGTCGCTGATGTTAACTGCCGACGAGAGTATTGTTGATGTGCAATTTGTGGTGCAGTATCGCTTGCTGCAGACCGGTGCTCCTGATTATTTGTTTAATACCAGCGATCCCGATGAGTCTGTACGACAGGCGGTAGAAACTGCAATGCGCGAGGTGGTCGGTAAAAAACCCATGGACTTTGTTCTTTATTCGGGCCGTACCGAGGTTGCCTCCGAAGTACAAGAGCTTGCGCAGTCCATTCTGAATCGCTATAAAACCGGGATTCAAATCAGCACCGTCGCCATTCAAAACGTACAGCCACCCGAGCAGGTATTGGCCGCCTTTGACGATGCCGTCAAAGCAGGCCAGGACCGCGAGCGACAAATCAACGAAGGTAACGCCTATGCGAACAAGGTATTGCCCGAGGCATTTGGTCAGGTCGCCCGCATGATCAGGATGCCGAGGGGTACAAAGCACGTGTGATTGGTAGCGCCAAGGGGGATGCCGCACGCTTTACCAGCGTATTGGGTGAGTATCTCAAGTCGCCTGAGGTGATGCGCGATAGGCTCTACCTAGATACCTTTGAGAACATCATGAAGCAAGCCAGCAAGGTATTGGTTGATGTGGATGGGGGTAATAATATGCTCTACCTCCCACTTGATCACATGACCAAGTCCGCCGGCTCTAGCAGCAGCCGTTCTGGTTCGTCCGAGAGTCGTCATGCGGCGGGTAGCAGTGCGGCGGCAGAGGATGGATCTTC
>JAJYTK010000051.1 GCA_021793095.1 Pseudomonadota bacterium | reverse complement strand
GGGTTTTATGGGGCCGATCAAAATGTGGCCCATAATCTGCCTTTGCCGGGCAATCCTCGGTACGACGATGAGGCTCGAGAGTTATTTAATCACTATGCACAGCCTCTGTGGGTGGCGCCTGAGGCATTGCGCGAGAGTGTCGAGCGTCTCAATAATCACCGTGCGCAGAAACGCGTGCGCGAGCGTGAGCACCCATTGGCGGTACGCCATCCTGCGGCCTTACAGCTGCCCGAACCTACTTTTACCCAAACGGCCGGTACGCCCATGCAGGCCATGGATGAGTACTTTGTGCGTTTGGTTACTCAGAATCCGCAACTGCGCCCTCGGGTAGGTAATCCAGACGAATTGGCCAGTAACCGCTTGACCGGGGTGCTCAAGCAGCTCAAACATCGTGTGACGGATCCCGAGGGCCTCAATGAGGCCGTCCATGGGGACATTATCACGGTGTTAAACGAAGAGGCGGTGGTGTCGGCCTGCTTGGGCAACCAAGGAGGATTAAATCTGGTGGCCAGCTACGAAGCCTTTTGCGTCAAGATGTTGGGGGCCATTCGCCAACGGCTGATTTTTGCACGCATGCAAAAAGAGGCAGGTCGGCCCGCGGGTTGGATCAGTTGGCCGGTGGTGGCGACTTCACATACTTGGGAAAATGGTAAAAACCAGCAATCTCATCAGGACACCACCTTTTGTGAGGCCTTGCTGGGCGAGATGAGCGATGTGTCGCGAGTGCTATTCCCAGCAGATTACAACAGTTTTATGGCATTGTTGCCGCAAATATATGGCAGTCGCGGGCAAATCGCTTGTATCGTCGCGCCCAAGCAGGTGCGGCCTTGTTTTTTCACTGCCCAACAGGCCCAACAGTTAGCCCAAGAGGGGGCCCTCATCGATCAAGAGTATAGGGGGACAGCGCCTGCTGCTGAGGGGGCGTCGCAGCCATCTGCCCTACTGCTGGTGGCCAATGGCAGTTATCAACTCGAGCAGATGCGGGCTGCAGGACGACGTTTGCAGCAGTTGGGGCAATCCTATCGGCTGGTGTATGTCCAAGAGCCAGGGCGTTTCCGTCAGCCCCGTGACGCCTGGGAGGCCGAACAGCTCGTCTCAGCTGATGTACGCGAACGCTTGTTCGGTGGATCTTGGCGTGCGATCGTAGGGCTAACTCATATGCGCCCAGAAATACTGTCCGGCCATCTATGTAGCTTGTGGTCGGGCATTCCTTTGGTGCGCATGCTTGGTTATATTAATCGAGGGGGAACCCTAGATGACTTTGGCATGCAGTTTGCCAATCGCGCCACTTGGGCGCATGTCATCGATGCATTGGCGCCTGTGTTGGGCACAGCAGGGGGCTTGCAGCCAGACGAGCAGCAGGCCGTGGCCGGTGCAGGTCAACCGTTGGTGCTCAAAGCGCACCTGCAGGTCGATTAGATTGGGCGATCAAGAAAAAGATCGCCCTATGATGTTGTTTACAGTGCCCATCGTTTTGAAAGGGGATAGTTTTGGATATTCAAGAGATAGCAGTTATTGGGACGGGCGCAATGGGTCAAGGGATTGCCCAAATTGCCGCCCAGGCAGGTCTCAAGGTGTATCTATATGATGCACAGCCCGAAGCGACAGAGCGTGCGTTGGCTCAGTTGGACAAGATCTGGGCCCGTCAGGTCGAGCGCGAGCGCATGACCCAGGACGAGGTCGACGCAGCCCGCGCGCAGCTGGTCACCGTGGGCGATCTCAATGAGTTAAGCGCTGCCGATCTAGTGATTGAGGCCATTGTCGAAGATCTGGACATTAAAAAACAATTATTTGCCCAGCTCGAGGGTATTGTACGTGAGGACTGCATCCTGGCCTCCAACACCTCTTCTTTGTCCATTACGGCCATTGCTCAAGCTTGCAAAAACCCCAGCCGAGTTGTTGGCTATCACTTTTTTAATCCCGTGCCATTGATGCGTGTGGTTGAGGTGATCGATGGATTGCGCACACGCCCTGAGGTGTGCGAGGCCTTGATGCAGTTGAGCACAAAAATGGGGCACAAGCCCGTGCGCGCCAAGGACATGCCTGGCTTTATCGTGAATCACGCGGGGCGCGGCATGAATACCGAGGGCTTGCGTGTCGCTCAAGAGGGGGTGGCTGATTTTGCCCAGATTGATGCCATTATGCGCGAGCAGGCAGGGTTTAGAATGGGGCCCTTTGAGCTCATGGACCTCACCGGTCTCGATGTGTCGCATGCGGTGATGGAGTCCATTTACTACCAGTTTTACGAGGAAGACCGCTTCCGTCCTTCGGCCATGGCGGCGATTCGTTCGGCTGGGGGGCTATACGGGCGTAAGACCGGCGAGGGTTTTTATCGCTATGAAAATGGTCAAAAAGAAAGCATTGCCGAGCCTGAGGTGCCTGCGGATCAGCCCGACCTCAAGGTCTGGGTGGCTCCTTTCCATGAAATTGGCTATGCCCGTGCCCTCGAGTGTGTGCAGGCCCTAGGCGCTGAGGTGGTCGAGGGCGATGAGCCCCCTGCCGATGCCCTAATTGTGGTGACCCCATTTGGCGAGGATGTCGCCACCATGGCCTCAGAGTATGCGCTGGATCCCGAGCGCACCGTGGCGCTGGACACCTTGTTTGGGTTAGAAAAGGGGCGCCGTCGGGTGGTGATGTACTCTTTGCGTACCGAGCCTCAGTGGCGCGATGCCGCCCACGCGCTGTTTGCCCGTGATGGCACCGCAGTGTCGGTGATTGCAGACTCTACTGGCTTTGTGGCCCAACGGATGGTGGCCAAGATCGTCAATATCGCGGCAGATATTGCGCAGCAGGGCATTGCCACCGCCGAGGATATTAATACCGCCACGGCATTAGGGCTGGGTTACCCCCATGGGGGGCCACTGGCCTATGGAGATCAACTGGACCCCACTTTAATTCTCGAGGTCCTGCTCTCTATCCAGATGATCACTGGGGATCAGCGTTATCGCCCCAGCTTGTGGTTGCAGCGCCGTGTTCAACTGGGCTTGCCTTTGGTTCATGAAAATACCTAATATCCCCGCATCCATGGCAAGCACAGCGTGATCACTGCTGCGCTTAAACGCAGACCCCGATAGAACCCGACATTAGGGTTAATCGGGGTTTTTTTATCTTGTCAAAAACTCCAGCGGACAGTAGTCTAATTTTAGGTTAGCCATACAGGAGTCGTTTTGAACAAAAAGCATTCTGATTCGACCCCAAAGCATCCGGATGAGTCCACGCCGATGCTGCGGCGTATCCGCAACCGGCTCAGCCGTTTGCTGGAACGAGAGCGCGGGGACAGCGCCATGCGGGCGCAGGCACTGTTGACTGCTCCGCTCACCGATAACCGGGCCAACGAGCTCATGGCCCATTGGTCTCAGCAGTATTGGTCGGCAGAGCCCGGGCACCGTCGGTTGATGCTCAGCGAGCTGGTACTGGCCAAAGAGGCCGCTGGCGCTGCAGCAGAAAATGGCCGGCTTTTTTTTCGTCGACTCTATGCCCATACCGATAGTTTGTATCCATTAGTGCAGCTGCGGGCAGATCTGCTGCGCTGGCGCAAAGAGGTGCCCGAGTTTCAGCCGCTCGAGGCCGAGCTTCAGGCGCTACTGGCCAGTTGGTTTGATGTGGGTATGCTCGAGTTGCGCCCCATCACTTGGGATTCGCCCGCCTCGTTGCTCGAGCGTTTAATCGAGTACGAGGCCGTGCATGCCATCAGTTCTTGGGCCGAGCTCAAACACCGCTTGACAGGCAACCGCCACTGCTACGCTTACTTCCATCCGCGTATGGAAACCATCCCGTTGATTTTTGTGGAAATCGCGTTTACCGAGCAGATGGCAGACAATGTGCAGGTGCTACTGGATCCGCATTACAACAATGACGAGCTCCCCGAGGACAAGGCGCGCTGGGCCATTTTTTACTCTATTTCTAACACCCAATACGGCCTTCGGGGCATCAGCTTGGGTAACTTTTTACTGAAACGCGTGATTCAAGCATTGGTCGCCGATTACCCCAAGCTGCGTTCCTTTGCCACGCTATCCCCCATCCCCGGCTTTATGCGCTGGCTTGAGGGCCAACATGGAGATGTGCTGGCGGAATACATCAATGACAAAGAGGAACGCCGCCTGGCCCGAGGCGATGCCGATGCGGGGCGTAAATGGGCAGTGCGCATCGCCAAATCTTTGACTGAGGATAAAAACGAGGCCATCCGCCGTATTGCCATGCAGTTTGCCACGGTGTATCTGACCTCCTTAGATGAGCAGGGCCAACCCTTGGATCCCGTGGCTCGTTTTCATTTGGGCAATGGGGCCCGTATCGAGCGTCTCAACTGGGCGGCCGATAATTCTGAACGAGGCATGCGCCAGTCTTGTGGCATGATGGTCAATTATGTGTACGAACTCGATGAGCTAGATGACAACATTGCCCAGCTGGCTCAGGGAAAACCGCGATCCCGCCTATCGGGACGTTGGTTAAGCTAACAGGAGTCTATGATGGGTACCGTGTATCTACACCAAGAGGGGGCCGTGGCGCGATTGACGCTGTCACATCCTGAACGACTCAATGCCTTGTCGGTGGATATGTGGCGTCAGTTACGGGCCCATGTGCAATCACTGCGCGCCGCAGCGCAGTCCGATCAGCTGCGGGTGCTGGTGATTACGGGGGCCGAGGGTCATTTTGCGGCCGGTGCCGATATTGCCGAGTTTGAGCACCAACGCCATACTCAAGCGCAGGTCATCCGTTATCACGAGAAAATATTAGCCCCTACTTTGCAGGCGGTGGCGGGTTTTCCCGCGCCAGTGATTGCGGCGATTGAGGGGGCTTGCGTGGGGGGCGGTTTGGAGATCGCGGCCTGTTGTGATCTGCGCATTGCTGCCGATAATGCACGCTTTGGGGTGCCGATTCACCGTTTGGGCTTTCCCATGGCCCCCCAAGAACTGAATGGTTTATTGCGTGTGGCGGGCCCGGCAGTGGCCGCGGAGCTCCTCTTTGAGGGGCGTATTTTGAATGCCACAGAGGCCTATCACAAGGGCTTGGTGACACGGGTGGTCGAGGGCACCGCCCTGGCCGCTGAGGTGCAGCGCAGCATCGCTCATATCTTGCAGGGGGCGCCCGGGGCTGCGCGGGCCACCAAGCAATTGATCCGGCGCCTGCATCCGAGCAGTGCGCCGTTGAGCAGTACCGAGTTAGAACAATTTTATGGATATGCCGAAAGCGCAGAACATCGCGAGGGGGTGCGTGCGTTTTTGGAAAAAAGAACCCCGCAATTCGGAGAAGAGATTGAGCCATCCTAATGACAATCTATACGTTACCCTGTCCCAAGGGTTTCCATCTGATCGTGATCAGGTGGCCATACATACCCCGGACAAGGACTATAGCTGGGCCGATATTGAGGCCCTCAGCGCCCAATATGCCCATGCGTTGGCTTCGCTAAAACTCAATGAGGGGGCACGTGTCGCTGTACAAGTAGAAAAGAGCCCCGAGGCATTGATGTTGTATTTGGCCTGTTTGCGCGCAGGTTATGTGTATTTGCCATTGAATACGGCCTATCAGCGCAACGAGGTCGCCTATTTCTTGGGGGATGCGGCCCCTGAATTATTGGTCTGCGATCCGGCCTTTTTGTCCACCTTAAAAGAGGTGGCCGCCGAGTGCGGCACAGAGCATGTACTGACCCTAGACGCTCAGGGCCAGGGCTCATTGACTGATTTGGCGGCTGGGCAATCCCGCACCTTTAATACCGTGGCGCGTCAGGCTGATGCGTTGGCGGCGATTCTCTACACCTCGGGCACCACAGGCCGCAGCAAAGGCGCCATGCTCAGCCACGGCAACCTGGCCTCCAATGCTCAGGTGTTGCACGACTTTTGGGGCTGGAGCAGCGATGATGTCCTGCTGCATATGCTGCCTATTTTTCATGTGCATGGCCTGTTTGTGGCCTCACATGGTGCATTGCTGGCAGGGGCCAAGATGATTTGGCTGCCCAAGCTCGACATTGATCAGGCGCTGCACTATTTACCGCAAAGCACGCTGATGATGGGGGTGCCGACCTATTATGTGCGCCTGCTGGCGCATGAGGGCTTTACCCGTGAGGTTTGCCGCTCGATGCGATTGTTTATTTCAGGGTCTGCCCCCTTGCTCGAGGAAACCTTCCGCGCCTTTCAAGAGCGCATTGGCCAAAGCATACTTGAGCGCTATGGCATGAGTGAGACCATCATGCTCACCTCTAATCCCTATCATGAGGATCAAGGACCCCGCGTCGCCGGCACGGTCGGACGCCCGCTGCCAGGGGTCAATGTACGTATTGTGGATGACCAGGACAACCCAGTGGCCGAGGGCGCCGTTGGCCACGTGCAAGTACAGGGCCCCAATGTGTTTTCTGGCTATTGGCAGATGCCAGAAAAAACAGCCGAGGAGTTCACCACCGACCATTGGTTCCGTACAGGCGATATGGGGCAGTGGACCCCTGTCGAAGGTGGGCATGAGTATCTGAGCATCGTGGGCCGAAATAGCGATATGGTTATCACAGGTGGCTATAACGTCTACCCCAAGGAAATAGAGCTGCTCATCGATACCTTTGATGGTGTGAATGAATCTGCGGTGGTGGGCATCCCTGACCCTGATTTTGGCGAGGCGGTGATCGCCGCTGTCGTCCCCCTGCCGGGGCAGACAGTAGATGTGGATGCGCTCAACGATTATTTACGCGCAGAGCTGGCAAACTATAAAGTGCCCAAGCAAATCCATATCATTGATGAGTTGCCGCGCAATACCATGGCCAAAGTGCAAAAAAACGTATTGCGACAGCAATTTGCCAAATAAAACATCCGAAATAAAAAGGGGCAGCGGGACCAGCTTGCCCCT
>JAJYTK010000050.1 GCA_021793095.1 Pseudomonadota bacterium | reverse complement strand
CATAAACGAGGGCGTTTGGCGCCAAGACATTAGGCAATGCAGGCCATAAGCGTTCAAACCAACCCTGTTTAAAGGGCGGGTCTAGAAACACAAGATCATATCGATGGGTCGAGCGCTCGACGACATGCATGGCATCTCCCTGGTGTATGCGTACCTGGGGGGCGTTGAGTTTGTTGCGAAATTGTCTCAGTACCTGTACTGCTTTTGGGTTGCGCTCTACCAGTTGTACAAAAGCCGCCCCATGAGAGACAGCCTCAAATCCAAGCGCTCCAGTGCCAGCAAAGAGATCCAGTACGTGTTTTTGGCTAAAGTCGTTTCCCCAAAAGTGACGCAGCCAGTTAAACAGGGTTTCACGGATACGATCCGAGGTGGGGCGCAGGTCTGTTGTATGGGTCACCGGGATGCGGGTGCGCCGATATTGGCCCCCGATAATGCGAATCGCGTGTTGTGTCATGGCGATAAAGTCCCCGCAAATAATGCTCAAATCAGTACACCGCTATCATGCAGTGCCTGCATTTTAGTTTAATTAATTAATGGTGCGTATAGGTCATCATTTTATTATTACAGAAAGATTATGCTTAGGTTTTTTAGACGTCGAAAAAAACAGGATCAGGCAGAAGACCAACCAGAAGTTGCCCCAGAGTCACCGCAGGAACAGGCGGATGCCGTTGACGAACCTGCACCGGCCGATACGGACGATGCCGCTACAATAGCGCAGGACCCCGTTGAGCCGGTTGAAACGCAATCACAGGCTGCACCAACGGTACCTGCCCCGGCCGCCACACAGGCTGCAGCAAAGACGGCAGAAGAGACGGTAGCAGAGACCACAGAAGAGAGCCCTACTGATTCAGAGGCTGCAGCTCCAGAGACTCCTGATCCCCAGGAACTCGATCCGCACGCCGCCGCTTCTGGAGCCACCACTGCAGACGTGACCGCTCAGGACACAACCGGTGCACACGCCGCCGAGCCCGGGGTGACAGAGCCGGTACCGGCGTCAGCAGCTGCCGAACCCAAGCAGAAAAAAAGCAAGCGCTCTTGGTTTAGTCGTTTGCGTTCAGGGTTAGCCCGCACAGGGCAGAGTTTGAGCAGCATTTTCGTTGGGGTGCCTGTTGATGAGGACCTTTTTGAAGAGCTGGAAACGGCATTGATTATGGCGGATGCGGGGATGGAGGCGACGGATGCCTTATTGACCCAGTTACGTGCCCGAGTACGCAAAGATCGGCTCACCGAGGCAGCTCAGGTCAAAGAGGCGTTACAAGAAATTCTAGCCGCGCATCTCACGCCCTTGGAAAAGCCATTCCCCTTGAATGCACATCGTCCGTTGGTGGTCATGATTGCCGGAGTCAATGGCGCTGGCAAAACAACCTCTATCGGTAAATTGGCGCATGCGTTTCAAGCGCAGAATGCTTCCGTGTTGCTTGCTGCAGGTGATACCTTCCGTGCCGCGGCACGTGAGCAGTTGATTGAATGGGGTGAACGCAATAATGTGGCCGTGATCGCACAGGACGGTGGTGATCCGGCTGCGGTGGCCTATGACGCAGTCAATGCAGCACAGGCACGTGATATTGATGTGGTGATGGTAGATACTGCGGGCCGTTTGCCGACCCAGTTACATCTGATGGACGAGCTAAAGAAAATCCGCCGTGTGGTCGGTAAAGCCTATGAGGGTTCGCCCCACGAGGTGTTGTTAGTGGTTGATGGGAATACGGGTCAAAATGCCCTAGCACAGATCCGTGCCTTTGATGAGGCTATTGAGTTAACAGGGCTCATCGTGACCAAGCTGGATGGCACCGCTCGCGGCGGGATTTTGGCGGCCGTGGCCTCGGGCACTCAGGGGGTGCGCCCCGTGCCTGTGTATTGGATTGGCGTAGGTGAGGGGGTGGATGATTTACAACCCTTTGTCGCAGAAGAGTTTGCCGCGGCATTGCTGGCTGGGGATTGATGATTCTGCCCGCTTATCATGCCATAATATAGAGCTACATCTTTGATTTAGATTGTTTCGGGTTAAATAGGGTAAAAGCAAGGCATCACACATGAGTCAAGAGTCTAAAACTTCCACACATGATCAGCTCCAGAGCGGTATTTCACCTATCTCGGAAATCATCACCGAGATCCGTGAGGGCCGCATGGTGATTCTAGTTGATGAGGAAGACCGCGAAAACGAGGGCGATTTATTGATGGCCGCCGAGTTTGTCACCCCTGAAGATATCAATTTCATGGTGACGCATGGCCGCGGTTTGGTGTGCTTGACCCTCACCGAAGAACGCTGCCAGCAGCTTGATTTGCCTTTGATGGCCACCCGCAATGGCACACGCTTTGGCACTAATTTTACCGTTTCTATTGAGGCGGCTGATGGGGTGGATACGGGGATTTCTGCCGCAGACCGAGCCCGTACGGTGCAGGCGGCGGTGGCGCGTGACGCCAAACCCTCCGATCTGGTGCAGCCGGGCCATATTTTCCCCCTCAAAGCCGCCCGAGGCGGGGTGTTGGTGCGTGCGGGACATACCGAGGCAGGTTGCGATCTGACCACCTTGGCGGGGGTGGCACCGGCTGCGGTGATTTGCGAGATCCTCAATCCAGACGGCACGATGGCGCGCTTACCCGATCTGATCAAATTTGCCGACACACATGGCCTCAAGATCGGTACCATTGCTGATCTGATACAGTACCGCAGCACCCATGAGTCCATGATCGAGCGCCTGTTTGAGCGCGAGACGATCACGCCTTGGGGGCGCTTTAAAACGATTGGCTACCGTGATTTGTCCTCGGGTGCACCGCATGTGGCGTTGGTCCATGGTGATATTCAGCCCGACAGAGAAACCTTGGTTCGTGTGCACGAGCCCACTACCGTGCTGGATTTGTTGTGTGCTGAGTCACAGGATCACAGCTGGAGTATTCCTGCGGCCCTTAATGTGATTAGCCAGTCTGAGGCAGGCGTTTGCATCTTGATGAATTGCCAAGGTGATCAGGACAAGGTCTTTGAGCAGTTTGATTTGCGCCGTGACACCGAGTCAACCGCATCAGGCACTGAGCAGACCGCAGCAGACAAGGATTCAGCGCCTTATCGCTATGATTTACGCACCTATGGGATTGGTGCACAAATTTTACGTGATCTTAATGTCGGACAAGCCCGTTTATTGGCACGGCCGCGCAAGATGCCTAGCATGGCCGGTTTTGCTCTGACGATTACCGGCTATTTAAGCGAAGATGACATTACAACCTAAACGGAGCCATCAATTATGACGACCCCTTATGTAATTACTCCTGATCTCAATGGTGAAGGGCTACAAATTGGTATTGTACGTGGCCGTTTCAACGAGCAGATTGGGCTTGCCCAAGAAAAAGCGTGTGTTGCCCAGCTCATCGAGCTCGGTGTGGCGCCTGATGATATCACTTTGGTTTCAGTGCCTGGGGCACTTGAGGTCGGCATTGCCTTGCAGCAAATGGCCGAGTCTGCAGATTTTGATGCCCTCATTGCGCTTGGCGCCGTCATTCGTGGTGAAACCTACCATTTCGAGGTCGTCAGCAATGAAAGCGCAGCGGCCATCTCTAGGATTGCGATGGATACCGGGGTGCCTGTTGCTAACGGTATTCTCACCACAGAAAACGAAGAGCAAGCCTTGGCCCGCGCCGAGGAAAAAGGCGAGGATTGCGCTGAGGCGGCTGTAGAAATGGCTAATTTGGTGGATTATCTCGAGCCCGATTATGGCGAGGGCTTGGATGGTGAAGATGACGACTTCGAAAGTGAGGATGACTTTGACGACTGATAGTGAGTCTCTGACCAAAAATGTCCGTGGTGCGCGCCGCAAGGCGCGTGAGTTTGCCTTGCAGGGCATCTATAGCTGGATCGTCCAAGGGGCCAATGGCGTTCAGGAGGCCAGCCAGATTGATGCTCATATTCGCCAAGAGAGTGGTTTTCACGAGGCAGACTTTGATTGGTATTACACACTGCTGCATGGGGTGATGCGCGAGTCAGATAGCCTCCAAGAGCATTTCATGACCTTTGTGAATCGACCTATCAATGAGCTCTCGCCGGTTGAGCGGGCGGCTTTGTTGCTGGGCACCTATGAGCTGGTACACCATACCGAGGTTCCTTATCGGGCGACCATTAACGAGGCCGTTGAGCTGGCCAAGTTTTTTGGTGGGGCCGAGGGGTTTCGTTTCGTCAATGGTGTACTCGACAAGGTGGCCTCTAAAGTGCGACCCCTCGAGTTCAAGGCCTATCGCAAGCGCCACACTTAATCCCCTAGTCCCAGGAGGTGGCCGTGCCCAAATCTGACCCAAATCCCTTATCTGAATTTGACCTCATTGCACGTTTTTTTTCTCCCCCCGCTGCCCAAGGCTTCGTGGGGGTGGGCGATGATTGTGGCATTATGCCCGTCAGGCCAGGCTTTCAATTGGCAGTGAGTACGGACACTCTGATAGAGGGACGGCACTTTTTCTCTGATGCAGACCCCGCTGATATTGGTCACAAGGCCTTGGCCGTCAATTTATCTGATTTGGCTGCGGCGGGGGCACAACCCCGTGCCTGCCTATTGTCTTTATCGCTGCCGCACGCCGATGAATCGTGGTTGCAAGCCTTTAGCCAGGGGTTTTTGAGCTTGGCCAATGAGTCTGGTTGCCAGTTAATTGGTGGGGATACCACCCGCAGCCACGATAAAATTATTCTTGGCGTGACGGTACTCGGTGAGGTGCCCGTGTCGCAGGCCTTGTTGCGGGGCCGTGCCCAGCCTGATGATGATATTTGGGTGACTGGGCAATTAGGTGCGCCGCACACCGCATTGCAGCTGCGCCAAGGGGTTTGGGCTGCCGACGAGGCGCTATTGGCACAGACATTGCCACGCTTATTGCGACCTCAGCCGCCCGTACATTGGGCGCCTGAGCTATTGGGCCACGCACATGCGGCCATAGATATCTCTGACGGTTTAATCCAAGACCTGCAGCATATATTGCATGATAGCCAGTTTGGTGCACGCGTCGAGGCGGCGGCCATACCACAGCATCCTGCGTTGACGCATTTGTCTGCTGAACAGCAGCTCGAGGCGGTGTTATCTGGAGGTGATGAGTTCGAGCTCTGTTTCACCGCGCCCGTTGCACAGCGGGCTCATATATTGGATAGCGCAGCCAAGGCAGGGGTCGCCGTACAACGTATTGGGACCATTACCCTTGAGCCCACATTGCAGATTTTAGATTTTGAGGGTAAAGCACTAAATGCCGAGCCCACCGGCTTCGATCATTTCAATAGGTCTTAAATGGATTTTACTGCCACCTCAAAAAGAGATTTTCCACCCGCGCGTTGGGTGTTTAGTTCCTTTTGGCGTTGGCTCGCTTTTGGGTTGGGTACGGGGTTGTTGCGCCCCGGTCCCGGGACATGGGGAACGGCATTGGCCTGGCTGATGTGGTGGGCCGGGCTGTCAGCACTATCGACCACGCAGGCACTCGTTTTGGTGGCAGTCACCTTTGTTTTTGGCTGCTGGTTATGCGACCGCGTGGGGGCTGAAATAGGGGTGGCCGATCACAGTGGCATTAATTGGGATGAATGGGTTGCTTTTATTTTAGTACTTGCCTTAATCCCCTCAGGTTGGGAATGGCAAACTCTAGGCTTTGTGCTCTTTCGCTTTTTTGATATCGTCAAGCCCGCTCCCATTGGCTATCTAGACCGTCGTTTAAAAGGCGGTGTGGGGGTCATGACAGACGACGTGGTGGCCGCGCTGTATGCATTGATTGGGGTTTGGTTGGTGTATTATGGCTACCTTAGTTGGGTTCAATAACAAGGGGTAATCAACCATGAAAGAAGCCTATAAAGTAAAGCATCTGGGCCTTTACTTGCAACGACTGGGTGCCCGAGTGGCTTGCGCGGAATCCTGCACAGGAGGGTTATTAGCGGCGACGCTAACGCATATTGCGGGGGCTAGCCAGTGGTTTGAGCGCGCTTATATTACCTATAGCAATGAGGCCAAGCAGGCAGATTTGGGTGTTTCTGCAGAAACACTTAAACGCTACGGCGCAGTCAGTGAGGAAACCGCTATCGAGATGGCCAATGGCGTTTTAGAGCGCTCTGAGCATGCCGATTATGCGGTGTCTATTACGGGTGTGGCAGGGCCTGAGGGCGGGACCGAAAGCAAGCCTGTCGGGATGGTTTGTTTTGCTTTTGCAAAGCGTTTGGAAAGTGGTGGGGTGCATAGTGATGCCATCACGCGTCATTTTACGGGCTCGCGCGAACAAGTCCGTACCCAAGCCGTTTCTTTTGTGTTGGATCAATGGCTAGCGCGTTTGGGCCCCGCGCACGAGGATGACGCGATTCCATCGGCAGGCAGCGCAGATTCCAGCCCCTTGGGTACCGCTGATTCTGCTGCGGATACCCTCAACGATAACTAGCATCGGGGGGTGATTGAGAGGCTCGGGCTAAGGCCTGTGCCCTCACTGTCCGGCCTGGCCACGGCCTATTTTGCAGATCCTGTTATGCTTACTAAGGCTTGTTGGATGGTGTCATGGGTTTGCTGGGCAACCTTTTGGGCGGCCTGGCGCCAGTCTTCACCTGCGCTGGCATAGAGAATAGCGCGTGCCGAATTAATCAACATACCCTGTTGCTGACTGTCTTTACCCGCTGAAACAGTGGCTTTGATATCCCCTCCTTGGGCGCCAATCCCAGGGATTAACAAAGGCATATCCCCAACCTCACTTCTAATACGGGCAATTTCATTTGGGTAGGTGGCCCCAACGACCAAACCGCATTGTTGGTGCTCGTTCCATCGTTCAGCGATCATGCGTGCCACATGCAGATACAGGGGAGTCCCATCGGCCAGATTTAAAAATTGTAGATCCGAGCCTCCTGGGTTGGAGGTCCGACACAAGATGAAAACCCCTTTTTGGCGC
>JAJYTK010000049.1 GCA_021793095.1 Pseudomonadota bacterium | reverse complement strand
GGCTGTTATTTGGTACGGTATTGACATTGTTTGTGGTGCCGGCAGCCTATACTTATATCGCTCGGGATCCCATCATACGGGGACAAACCGATGAGCAATAATACTGAGGCGGGCGCCGACCAGCAGCTGAGAGACGGCGCCCTACAGATATTTTTTCCCTTGAATGACAGCGGAGGCATCTATGCGGCAGGTGATCCTGGATACAGAAACGACAGGGTTAGACCCTAACGAAGGGCATCGTATCGTTGAGTTCGGTGCCGTTGAGGTCAATAAACGTCGCTTAACAGGTAATAACTTGCACCACTATGTAAACCCAGGGCGCGACAGTGACCCTGAGGCATTGGCCGTGCACGGGCTGAGCACCGAGTTTCTTTCCGAATATCCCCCTTTTGAGGATATTGCTCAAGAGATTGTCGAGTTTGTGCAGGGGGCCGAGGTGATTATTCACAATGCCCCTTTTGATGTGCGTTTTTTAGATGCCGAGCTGCAGCGCTGTGGGTATCAGCCTTTTGAACACTATTGCGGCAAGATCACCGACTCTTTAGCCTATGCGCGCGAGATTCATCCCGGCCGTCGCAATAGTCTGGACGTGCTGTGCGAGCGCTACGGCATTTCTAATGAGCACCGCGTACTGCACGGAGCCTTATTGGATGCGGAGCTGCTTGCAGACGTCTGGTTGGCCATGACACGCGGCCAAGAGAGCTTGATCATGGGCTTTAGCAATGATGCCGAGGAGGTAGGAGAAATCCAGGTGGCCAGCAAAGGTGATGCCCAATCATTGCCCGTAATCAGACCCGATGCTCAGGCGATAGAGGCCCACGAGCAGTACCTACAAGGGCTAGAAAAAGAGGCAGGCCAGCCCCCGTTGTGGAGAAAACTCTTTCCACATTGATCAGGTTTCAAAAAGGTTCGGGCGTATTGGGCTTTATTCGGAGCGCCCGCGCCCTAATACCAGATAATTACAAATACGCCATATATGATGGCTGCTGCGCTCTAGCCAGCGCAATGTCTCGGTTTTGGGCAAGATGCTGCCCGTGGTAGATACCCGATCCGGGTGTTTGAGTAATTCGCGGCGGCTTTCTACCGTCAGCTCGCGGATTTTACCTGCATTTTCTTTGATCCCCTCTACCCAATGCTCATCGGCAGTTTCCTCATCATAGCTGAGGGCTTGTTCGACTTGTGGCAGTGTGTAATCAGCGGTCAGGCTTAATGCCCCGGGATCTAGAGTATCTTGATGTTCAAATACCCCCAGCGTACGTGCGTTTAGGCGCAGCAGGTGATCCACGGCATGCAACTGTGCAATACGCTGCTGGCTGAGGCGCTCATCGCCGGCCTCAACCTGGTTGCGCGAGATAAAACTAAATAGTTGTTCGAGGGAGTTTTGGATGTGATGGAAAAATTCCCGCGGCACGGCCAAGCCTTGGTGCTCAAGGGCTTCTTTGTGTTTCTCAAACAGTTCTTGGGCAACGTTTTCCAGGGTGCGTTGTGAGGCCTCGAGTGCAATGTCTGGCATGCCCAACAAGCTGTCATCCAAGTGCTGCATTTTAAAGGATTCTTTTTCAGGTAATAGGCGCTCGACCAAGCGGGCAAACTGCTGCGTAAAGGGCAGAAATAGCAGTGCCCCAACCATGATGAAAAAGGTATGAAAAGCGGCCAACACAATGGCACTGGGTTGGATGCCAATCAGTAATACGGATTGATTCACCACATACAAAAAGAGCGGCATGAGCAGGATGGCAATCAGGCCGGTAATGAAATTAAACAGAATATAGGCCAATGCTGTCCGTTTGGCTGCGGTGGTCGCCCCGATGGTGATGAGGGCACTGGTCAGAGTCGTTCCAATGGCTGCACCAACCACCACAGCCGCCCCTTGTTCGAGGTTAATGGCACCGGCATCAAAAGCTGTCAAAGTCGTTGCAATCGCCGCTGCAGAAGACTGTAGCAAGGTGCTCAGTAACAGACCCAGTAGCATGATCAGCAGGTGCGCGCCTAGACTACCCACCGGCAAGGCGGCCAGATTAAACATATCTGCACCATCGGTCATGCTGATTTGGAGCGTGCGTAGCCCTAAAAATAAAATCCCAAATCCAGACAAGGAAAGGCCCAAATCCGCCCAACGCCCACGCCCTAATAATTGAAAGAGGGCGCCAATGCCAATCAGAGGCAATGTGTAAAAGCTGAGGTTGACCTTGAGTGCCAGCCCTGAAACCACCCAGCTGGCGGTGGTATTGCCCAAACTGGCGCCAATGACCACCCCAATGGCCTGGACGAAGGGCATGAGCCCAGCACTCACAAAACCGATTAAGGTGACGGTGGTCGCTGTCGAAGACTGCATCATGGCGGTGAGTACTGTGCCCGAGCCAAAAGCACGCCAAGGGGTGCCCGTAAAGCTGACGAGCACATTCCTAAGGGATTGACCTGCAAAGGCGACCAAGCCCCTAGAAAGCAGCATCATCCCAATTAAAAATAGACCCACCCCGCCAATGAGGGGAAAAAGGACGTCAAGCATAAATTACAGATTGCAAATCATCGCGTAAACAATAGATTCTAGCAGAGCTGCTGCATAAAATACCGCCTCGCGATACAAGAGTTGTAAAGGTTAGGGGTCAATCGGCTCGGGAGGCCTCAGCCCTGCTGCATGGCCAATAAAATAAGCCCAGCCGACGGGCTGGGCTTGAGACATCGAGTAGGGAAAAGGTCAAAGCCCTTAGTTGTCTCTGGAGCGCTCTTGGCGTTTTTGTAAAGACTGGGTCAAGCGGTCTAGTAACATGGCCAAAATCACAACGGCAATACCTGCGACGAAACCATCGCCGGGGCGTAGCCTTTGAATGGCACGCCAGACCTCACTACCCAAGCCATCGGCACCAATCATGGCCGCAATAACGACCATCGAGAGGGCCAGCATAATGGTTTGGTTAATCCCAGCCATAATGGTGGATAAGGCGAGGGGTAGCTGCACCTTGAACAGCTTTTGGCGCCGCGAAGAGCCATACGCATCTGCCGCCTCGATGAGGTCCTCAGGGACCTGACGAATACCCAAAATGGTCAAGCGAATGGCCGGTGGCATCGAGAAAATAACCGTGGCAAAAATCGCTGATACAGAACCAATGCCAAAAAACGGAATGGCTGGAATCAGGTAAACAAAGGCCGGCATGGTCTGCATGAAATCTAGTAGGGGCATCACCACGCGATAAATACGCTGTGATAAAGCGGCGATGATCCCTACTGGGATGGCGATGACTACCGCAACAATGGTCGCGAGAACAACCAAGGTGAGCGTCTGAATGGTGGCCACCCAAAGGCCTAGGTTCCAGATGAGACCTAATCCCAGTACTGCCCCCAAAGCTAAACGCCAGGTTGATGCGCGCCAACATAGGGCGGCAAAGAGGGCGATAAACAACCATTCAGGAACAAAGAGCAGCACATCATTGAGCAGGTCAATGCCACCCTCGGTGATACGGGCAATACCGCGCGTGATACCAGAATAATGACGGGTAAGATAATTAAGCCCGTCTTCGATCCAACGGGAAAGTGGAATTGCAGGAATTAAGTTCATGTCGTTTCTCCTGCGGTGATCTCTTCGTCATTACCGTTGGTGTTTTCACCTGCTTTGGCGAGCTCTTCGAGCACAGCGCCTTTTACAATAACTCCTTTCAACTTACCCTCATCATCGATAACGCCTAATGGCAAACTACGATCATCAAATAATCCAAATACCTCGTTTAATGGCTTGTCTGGATCAATGGTGGGCGCCTCTCGGTCAATATAATCTGAGATGCTATCGGCATCGTCACGCAACGCCCGTTTGAGTTGTTGGGCTGAAATCAGTCCGACAAGGGTACGATCACGCTCAACCACAAACATGACATCAAGCTCGCTCTCGCGCATACGGCGCGCCGTATTGCGGGGGCCATCATTGGGGCGGGCAGTCGCTCGAACGGGGCGTGCGGCGCTACTGGCCGTCAATACGCGGGTTTTGTCTACCCCTTCGATAAACTTGGCAACATAGTCATCTGCCGGTGCAGTGAGGATTTCTTCGGGGGTACCGTCCTGCACGATTTCACCATCCTTGAGCAAGATGATGCGATCACCAATATTGAGTGCCTCATCAAGATCGTGGGTGATAAAAATGGTGGTTTTTTGTGTGCGGTACTGGAGCTCTTGGATTTCTTGTTGCATGTCCTTGCGGATCAGTGGATCCAGGGCGGAAAAAGCCTCGTCCATCAGCAAGACGCTACCATCCGTGGCCAGCGCCCGCGCCAGACCGACGCGTTGCTGCATCCCGCCAGACAGCTGGTTGGGGTAGGCATCCTCCCAGCCTTCGAGGCCGACTTGCTTGAGGGCATCAACGGCGATTTTTTCGCGCTCATCTTTGGCCATATGTTGGATTTCAAGGCCGAATTGAGCGTTTTCCAGCACAGTACGATGCGGAAATAAAGCAAAATTTTGGAACACCATAGAAAAATATTTGCGGCGGCGTTCCAGTAGTTTTTGATCGGAAAGCTTGGTCAAGTCTTCGTCATTGATCAGGATTTCACCCTCGGTCGGCTCAACTAAACGATTGAGACAACGAATCAGGGTGGATTTACCTGAGCCGGATAGACCCATGATGACGAGTAGCTCGCCGTCGAAAACATCAAAATTGATATTGGACAATGCCAAGGTTTGTCCGGTTTTAGCGAAAATCTCTTGGCGCCCCAGCCCCTGGTTACGGAGCTTTAGGGCTTGTTTAGGTTGGTTACCAAAAACTTTGCTGAGATTACGGACTTTTATTTTTATCCGTCGGTCGGAAGTCATGAACGTATCATCTATAGAATAGTGAAAGGATGCGACTGCATGAAGGTATCATGCAGCGCATCCCAAATAAATCGCTAACAATCAGGAATTAAATTTGGCGGTGTATTACTGGCCAAGCCATTCCTTAACGCGATCTTCATTGTCCGCTAGCCATTTTTTGGCATTCTCGTAGGGGTCGCTGCCGTCTTCTTCGTTGAGCAGCATGACCTCTTCCATGTCAGCGGGTGTCCACTCAAAGCGCTCTAAAATTGCGTAGGCTTCGGGGTTGTCGTCTTTGAGGCCCTTGCGTGTGATGGTGTGGATTTGCTCGTCACCACCGTAAACGCCCTCAGGGTCCTCTAAGTATTTGAGATCCCAGCGTGCAAATTTCCAATGCGGTGTCCAAGCGGTCACCACGATAGGCTCTTCGTTGCTGACTGCATTGGCTAGAGCAGCGGTCATGGTGGCATCACTGCCATCACGCAGACGCAGGTCTAGGTTGTATTCCTCGACCACGTCCTCAGTCAGCCCTTGGAGGCCAGCACCGGGGTCAATACCAATGATTTCATTGTTAAAGAGATCGGCTGAATCGTTGAGCTCGGTGATGGAGTCAACCTCTACATAGGTGGGGACTGCCAAACCGAGTTTGGTGCCATCCAGGTTCACACCGGCATCGACAATGTCGTCTTTGAGGCGCTCGTAATACTCTTCGTGAGTGGTGGGCAACCAGGCAGCGAGCGTAGCATCCGCATCACCCGAAGCCACTGCCTGCCACATGGCCGCGGCAGAGAGTGCGCTGGTCTTGACATCAAAACCGGCCTCTTCGAGTAAAGCGCGCATGACGTTAGCTGACGCTACCTCGGAGGACCACTCGACATAAGCCAAATGCACGGTACCTTTGCTGTCGTCTTCAGCAACGGCTTGGGCGCCGACCATGAGACTGAGACCAGCGAAGGCCGTCGCAGTCAGGCGTCTAAAGTTGCGCCAGAAAGGATTAGTGGGCTGCATATTTTGTCCTGTAATGATTAGTTATGAAATGATTTCTAGTCCAACCTTAACACGACGGACCCAAGAAAAAAAGGCCACTTGCTGCTTGTGGGCAAGTGGCCTGTTACAGGTTTAGCATTCTTAATCAATGGTTTGTGGGCTATTTTGAGATATTGTAACTTTATTTTCCATTGGTCTTATTGACCTTTGGGTTAGGTGGCTCGCTCCCACTCTAGCAAAGCTACTTTATGGTGCAATCCACCAGAATATCCGCCTAATCCCCCTGATTTAGCAATGACTCGATGGCAGGGAATCAAAATAGAAAAGGGGTTTTTCCCGCAGGCTGAGGCGACGGCACGCACTGCCTGGGGGCGCTCGCTGCGTTGTGCTAACTCGGTATAAGTAATGGTTTGCCCAGCCGGGATGGTACACAGGGCCGCCCATACTTTTTTCTGTAATTCTGTCCCCACAAGGGTGTTGGGCGAAATCGGGAGGGGATCAGTTTGGTAAGGATCAACAAAGTATTGATCGAGCCAGCGTACCGCTGCGTCAAAATAAGCGCGTTCGGCTTTACTTTCGGCCGGCAGAGCCGTGGGGACGTGCAAAGCAGATAATTGCTTGGCGGCCGATGCAAAGTAAATGGCTTGGAGCGCATCTTTGTGCGCCTGCAGCCGCACTAACCCCAAAGGACTGGCATAGTCCAGATAATATAGAATAGGTTGGGCATGGTTCATGGGTTTGCTCTCGCAGGCCATGGGCAGGCATTAAATAACAATTTCTCATCGTACCACCACTCGTGGGCGTGATCATAGGCTGAGGTCTATTAATATGTTGGAAACTGCGCTTGTAGCCGCCCGCGATCGGGCACGGTTAACAGAAATAGCGAGCATTTTGTTTCGCTTTGGGGTGGATGGTCTTGTCAAACAGCTGGGGCTAAATAAGCTCATCCCACATAGCCAAAAACAAGTTAAAGCGGCGGGCCAAGAGACTTCTTTACCTGAGCGCTTGCGCTTGGCACTCGAGGCATTGGGGCCTACTTTTATCAAATTAGGGCAAATCTTGGCGACGCGCCATGATTTACTGTCGCCCGAATGGACCAATGAATTGGCCAAGC
>JAJYTK010000048.1 GCA_021793095.1 Pseudomonadota bacterium | reverse complement strand
CTCGGAGGTGGCTGCATTAAGATCAAAATGCAGTCGTTCGGATTCTTCGACGGTTAAGCGGGCAGGGCCATAGCTTTCTTGGACAAATAAGACCCCACCTACCCCAATGACCACGCCGACAATCATTAACATTAGCCAGCGGGGGATGCGGCGTTTACGGCGGGAATATCCATAGGGAGAAGGTCTAAAGGCGGGTTTTCTGGATCTCAACATAAGCAGTAGGGCGCGTATTTAAAACGAATTTTAAGGATGAATGAAATAATAACCCCTCAGGGATTTTGCGCCAAGTAGCTTTCTAGCGCCTGTAGGCGCTGGTGGGTACCGACGTCAAACCATGGGGCGTGTAAACGCTCGGCTGTGACCTTACGTTGTTGCATGGCCTGATGTAACGGCACACGCAAGGCAGTAGGCTGGGTGGTGCTGCAGTGAGCAAAAAGCTGTGGATGGACCACCGCCAGACCACTATAAGTATAGGTAGACAACGACCCGTTGGGCGGCCGAGGGGCTGAGGCACTAATGGGCTGTATATAAGGTTTAGGATCAAAGTACATATCACCCTGTGGGTGATGTGCCGGATTGTTGACCAGCAAGAGGTGTGCCAAGCGTTGATTGCCATCCAATACTTGGCTGGCATGCAATAAGGCCTCGACAGGCCAAGGGCACCAGATATCGCTGCTGATTAACAGAAATGGCTCTGGCTTGAGCAGGGGAAGGGCACGTTTGACCCCGGTCGCCGTTTCTAGTGGATGGGGCTCGGGGGCGTACTGAATATGCACCCCCCACGGGCTACCATCTTGGAGTGTGGCCGTAATTTTTTCACCAAGCCATGAATGGTTGATCACTATATCCCTGACCCCGGCGGCCGCTAAACGCTCTAGATGCCAGACAATCAGGGGTTTACCGCCCACCACAATGAGTGGTTTGGGGGTGTGTTCAGTCAAGGGCCGCAGGCGTTTGCCATAGCCAGCCGCAAGAATCATGGCTTGTTTCATTGTTGGATGATTCCTCAAAAGGTCAGGCCCAGTACAGTTTGTTTGTTTTCTATTCTATCCAGTAGTGCGCGTAACGGGTTAAAAAACTCGTAACGTTGGATGACTTGACGTAAATACTTGAGTACTCTGGGCAAATGATCGAGATAGTGGTGCTTTTGATCGCGCTGTGAAAGACGACAAAACACGCCCAAGATACGCAAATTGCGCTGGATGCTCATCCACTCGTAAGCACGATGAAAATCGCCAAAATTATCTAGCACGGGCAGTTGCGCCGCGCGTGCCTTTTCCCAATAGCGTACGGCCCAGTCTATTTGCTGCTCTTCGTCCCAACTATAGCGTGCATCCATGACCAAAGAGGCGATGTCATAGGTAATGGGACCACGCACCGCATCCTGAAAATCAATCAACCCCGGTTGCAGGGTTTGATCGGTGGGCATCATTAAATTGGGTGAATGAAAATCGCGATGGACGTAAACCTGGGGGAAACTCGCGTTGTCTTGGACCAGGGCAGCAAAGCAAATGTCCAACTTTTGCTTTTCCTCAGCACTGAGTGTGATTTTGCAGTGCGCATCGACAAAGTAAGTGTAAAATAGCTGCAGCTCTTCGAGCATGCGTTCGGCAGTGTAGTTGGGTAGCCCCTGGGTGTCAGCCTGTTGCATTCTTACCAATTCGTCGAGCACGATACGGTACATGCCCTGGGTCGCCACGGGGTCTAGGCCATCCATTAATGCATGGTATAGATTTTGTTGGCCCAGATCAGACAACAATAAAAAACCCATCTCCAAGTCAGCGTCGAGGATTTGTGGTACCTTTAAGCCTACTTTCGAGAGGCGCTGTTGGTTGTCTATAAAAGCGGCATTATTTTCTCGTTGTGGCGGGGCGTCCATGATGATGACACTATGCGCCTCGTTGCCTTGGGTCATGGCTCGATAATAGCTGCGAAAACTGGCATCGCTAGAGGCCGTTTGCAGGGACTCAGTGTTGATGGCCAGGCGTCGCTCGGGTTGTTGCAACCAATCTAGCAATTGGTTAAAACGTGGGTTTGTATCTTTCATAACAGTTTCTTTGTTATTTCCATCATAAAAAAATTGTGCCTTTGACACCGAAAAAAATCGTCTCGGTCTTGCTGCGAGGGGTGCTTTGTGCGATAGTTGCGGCCCCAATTTTAAGCAGTCATACTGCCACTGCCCAACAGGCTGATCAAGTGGCGCGGCTCAAGGTCGCACCCCGACTCAAGCAGCACGAGGTACCCGAAGACCAAATGGGCGTGTTTTCACAAGCAGATACCATGCGTCGGCTAGATTCAGACCGCTTGAGGCTGATCGGGCAGGCCGAGGTCCGCCGTATCGACTCGGTCGTCAAAGGGGACATGATCGAATACAACCAGCGCACTTCTGATGTCAAGGTGCGGGGTGATGGGCTGCTCATGCGTGATGGCACCCTCATTAAAAGCGATTCAATTGACTATAACCTAGATGCCGAAACGGGGGAACTGATCACCCCTGACTTTTGGCTGGGTGATTCCGCAGGATCAGGCGAGGCTGAGTACGCCGAGATTTTCAGCCGTGATCATATGCGGCTTGAGCAGGCTATTTACACAGGCTGTCCCTGTCCAGATGCCGCATCCGAGTGGCATATTCGCTCGCCGCGAGTAGATTTATATAACGATAAAAACCAGGGGCTAGCGCGCCATGGCGTTTTGTATTTCAAGGGGGTGCCCATCATGTACTCCCCGATCTTTGGTTTTCCCCTGAGAGAAGAGCGCAAGTCAGGCTTTTTATCTCCTATTTACGGTTATTCAAGCAACAGTGGCTTTGAAATGGCGGTGCCCTATTATTTTAATTTGGCACCCAACTACGACGCGACCCTGACGCCACGAGTCTTGAGCAAGCGCGGCCTGCAGTGGCAGGGCGAGTTTCGTTATTTACAGCCCAAGTACTCGGGGATCTGGTCGGGTCAGTACTTGCATAATGATAGAAAGGCCCACTTTAACCGTTGGTTGCTCGATCTCGAGCACAAGCAGCGCTTTGATTTTGGTGGGCGACTATCGCTCAAATACCGCAAAGTGTCAGATGATGATTACTTCCGTGATTTATCTACCTTTGGGCTTAATGAGGCCTCAGTGCGGCGTTTGCGTAGTCGGGCTCAATTAAATTGGTCACCCATGCGTTATTGGTCTGCGTCGGTGTCAGCGACCAAATACCAAACCCTCCAGGATCGGACCTCCAGTAGTTATCGGCGTCCTACCTACAATGAGATCCCCAAGTTACGACTTGTGGGCTCTCGCTATAATTACGGCGGTTTTGATTTGCGCATGGAAAACGAGCTCACACGTTTCTTGATGCCTTTTTATACCGGCCGTTATGACCAAGCCGATCTATGGAATAAAAATATTGATTATCGACGCGATCGGTTGTGGCCCAACTCGACACGACTGAGTTCCTACACCACCATCTCTTTCCCTTATCGCACGCCGGGCTGGTATGTCAAACCGCAGGTAGGTTTACACTACAGCCATTACAGTACCGATTGGAATGCCGTACGCGGTGGGAATAGCGATGGCCGTGCGCGCAATGTATCGCGTTTTGTGCCGCTGTATTCTTTGGATGCGGGCATGACCTTTGAGCGTGATACCCAGTTGTTTGGAAATGCCGCGATTCAGACGCTTGAACCGCGTCTTTTCTATCTTTATGTGCCTTATGTTGATCAGGACGATATCCCGTTGTTGGATACCAGTGTGGCCACCTTTAATTTTTCACAGGCCTTTAGCCATAACTTGTTCAGCGGCGGATGGGATCGCATTGCCAATGCAAATCAGCTGACGGTGGGACTGACATCGCGTTGGCTAAATGCTGAGACCGGGGCCGAAATTATCCGTTTGCAGGCAGCTCAACGTTTATATTTTGAGGATCGCCGCGTGTTTTTAAACACTGCCGATCAACGCCAGCTGCGCGAGCATCCCGTAGAGCGGCCGCGCTCTGACTATTTATTTGGGGTGGCGGCATCACTGACGAACAATTTCCATTTGCGTTTTGATACGCAGATTAACCCCGAAACCCGCGGGCGTAACCGCATGAATGCTGGCATACGCTGGGAGCCCAAGCGCTTGGCATCCCTCAATTTGAGTTATCGTTACGAACGCGACCCTCGAGGGTTTTATGACAGCAGTGAGTACGATCCCGATCGTGACAAAGAGCAGGTCTCTTTTGCGGGGCAGTGGCCGATCAATAAAAATCTTTATTTGATGGGGCGCACTGATTATTCATTGCATGAAAAACGCAGCACGCAAAATATATTTGGTTTAGAGTATAAAGGTGATTGCTGCTGGACGGCACGTTTTGTGGTGCAGCGCTATGCGGTTTCTGCAGAAAAATCTAACAGTGCGGTATTCTTGCAGTTAGAATTACATGGTTTAGGTGCCTTGGGTACCGATCCGATGAGCCTATTACGTGAGCAGGTGACCGGTTATCGCCCTGTCAACTCGCCGCTTCCAAAACGTACCCTATTCGAAAGGTATGATTGATATGCGAACAACTCAATTCAACACATTAAAAACATTTCTCATCGCAGTTTGGGTCGTGTTGTGCAGTGGTTTGGTGACCCTGGCACAGGCACAATCCGAGCAAACAACAGGTTTGGACGCCATTGCTGCGATTGTTAATGATGATGTGATTACCATGCGGGCGGTTAATCGTGAGCTCAGCAGCGTTAAGCGCGAATTTGGCGCCCAAAATATTCCCCTGCCAGATGACGAAACGCTGCAAAAGCAGGTCTTGCAGCGTTTAATCACCGAGCGGTTGCTCGCCCAGCAGGCAGCTGAGTTTGGCATCGAGGTGACCGATGAGGACGTCGCGCGCGCAGTGCAAATGATTGCCGAAAATAATGATCTCGACGAGGCGGGCTTAAAACGTGAAATCGAGGCCAACGGCATAGAATGGGATGAGTACTTGCATAGCTTGCGGCACGATATATTGATCGACCAGTTACGCTTTAGAACAGTGGATGAGATGGTCAATATTAGCGAATCCGAGGTGGATGCTTATTTAGCCCGTCACGGTCATGCGTCTAGCGCACCCGCCCAAGGTGCGGCGGCAGATGATGCGGATGAGCTCGTTGAGCTGGCACAAATTGTGATTCGGGTCCCCGAGAGTAGCTCTTTGGGCCAAGAGCGTGAAATGCAGGCCAAAGCAGAATCTATTTTAGAGCAGTTAAAGGCAGGAGAAGACTTCGCCACGTTGGCAGCGTCTTTTTCTGATGGTGATGAGGCTTTGAGCGGGGGCCATTTAGGTACGCGTCCTTTGGATGGCTGGCCTGATGTGTTTGCGGCCGCTATTAAAGACCTACAGCCTGGCGACATCAGTGAAATCGTACGCTCGGGCCAGGGTTTTCATATTTTCAAGGTGACCAACAGAGGGGTGCCTGAGCCCGTTGCCCAACAGCGTGCGCCCTCACAAGCCAGTGAGGCGGGGGGTGATTCGGGCCCGGTGATGGTGACCCAAACTCGTGCACGTCATATTTTGGTCAAACTCTCACAAGTGATGGATGATGACAAAGCCCGCGAGCGTCTCGAGCAGTTGCGTCAGCGTATCGCTCATGGCGAGGACTTTGCCGATTTGGCGCGTAGCTACTCTGAGGATCCCAGCGCTCCCCAAGGGGGGGATTTGGGCTGGCTGAGCCCTGGTGAGACAGTGCCTGCTTTTGAGCACGCCATGGATGCGTTGAGCCCTGATGAGGTGAGCGCGCCAGTGCGCAGTCCTTTTGGGTGGCACCTCATCCAGGTGATCGAGCGTCGTGAAAAAGACATGAGTGACGAATTGCGTCGCCTGGAAGCGCGACAGCGTCTCTACGAACAATACGCCGAGCCCGCTTTTGAAGATTGGTTGGCTCAGATTCGCGGGCAGGCGTATGTGGAAAACCGTCTGGACCCCAGCGATTCCAGCAGCTCACAACGTCGTCGCTAAGGGGTATCGGCAGCCATGCAAACCACACCGAGAAAGCGCTTTGGACAGCACTTCTTGCATGATTTGGGCATCATTGACCAAATTGTACGGGCCATTGATCCACAGCCCGAGGACACCCTCATAGAAATTGGCCCCGGGCTCTCAGCATTGACGCGCCCATTACTGTGGCGGGTGCCCAAATTAACGGCGATAGAAATCGATCGTGATTTGGTGGCACAGCTGCGTCAGCACCCGGATCTGCAGTCGCTGCAGATTATCCAAGCAGATGTCCTAGAAGTCGACTTTAAACAGTTTGGTGATCGTCTGCGTATTGTGGGCAATTTGCCCTATAACATTTCTAGCCCACTGTTATTTCATTTGTTGCAGTATGTGGATCAGGTGCAGGATCAGCATTTTATGCTGCAAAAGGAAATGGTTGAGCGCATGGCTGCCCAGCCAGGCAGTCGTCACTACGGTCGTTTATCCGTGATGTTGCAGGCCAAATATCGCATGATGCCACTGTTTGATGTGCCCCCAGAGGCTTTTGATCCACCGCCCAATGTCATGTCAGCGGTGGTGCGGATGCGCCCTCTGTCGGCAAAAAGACGGGTGGACCCCAAAAATGAGGCCGTCTTTGCGCAGGTAGTGGCCCGCGCTTTTAGCCAGCGCCGCAAGATGCTACGCCGTGTATTAGCAGATTGGCAGCAATGGATTGATTGGCAGGCCTTGGATGCCAAAGACAGCCTGCGAGCAGAACAGCTCAGCGTAGCTCAGTTTATCGCGCTAAGCGACCAACTGACCCCCCACCTCGCCTGAGGCATTCTCAACAGAGCCTAGCCAAAAAACCAATAACAAATAGAAATCGCGGCGATTATCCCGCTCAGATCGGCGATCAAGGCACAGGGCAAGGCATGACGGGTACGCTGAATGCCGACGGCACCGAAATAAACCGCCAATACGTAAAATGTGGTTTCTGTACTGCCTTGGACCGTCGCGGCCACCAAAGCAGG
>JAJYTK010000047.1 GCA_021793095.1 Pseudomonadota bacterium | reverse complement strand
ACGTTCTAATAACTGCAAATCCAAGGCACCGTAGGGGGCAATTTCATCAATCAGACGAAACACCTGCTCGACATCCTCTTGATCGGTGGGGGCATGATAGATGGCGGCTCCCCCTATTTTTTGCCAACACTGTTGTACCCAAGAAGGGAAGGTATGCTGGCCATTGTCATTAACAGACTCCCCTAAACCATTGGCCACCCACAGTAGGCGTTCAAATTCTTCTTGAGACAATTGGGGTTGCAATGCATCTAGCTGCTGCAATAGGGCAGGAATGGGCGTATGTTCATCGGCTTGAGCGCACAACACATGCAGGCTATTTAATGTCAAACCACATAATGGCGAACGCAGTAACGCTAACCAGGCCATACGATCCCCTGGGTGTGTCAACGCACGTACGAGTTGGATAAGGTCCTGCACGGCGGGACGAGAGCTGAGCGGGTCTAGCTCAACTGCGCGACACGGCACCCCTGCCTGACTGAGAGTACGCACCAACCCCTCTAAATGACGGCGCCCTCGCACCAAAATACCGACTGGGCTCTTTTCCTGTCCGTATTCTTTTAGGGCTTGTTGACACAATTCGACCACACGCTGTTCAGCCGCCTGTCGCTGCGCTTGTTGGCGCTGCTCTTTTTCTGCTTCGGGCAGATCTTTTTCAGACCATTGCCAAAAATCATGCACTTGGACGCGTTCACCGCTGCCCGTATGAAAGGGCTGAGCATGATTAAAGGCCACTGCCCCAAATTCACTGTCATTCTGCGCTGCCAATAGCAGTGGCCCAGCGGTATTTACCCAATCCACCAAAGCGGGATGAGAGCGAAAATTTTCTTTGAGCTGCAAAACTTCAAGCGCGACCGGGCCCAGTTGCGCCTGCTCTTTAATATCCAAAAAGAGTCCTACCTCGGCTTTTCTAAAGCGGTAAATAGACTGCATCGGATCGCCCACCAAAAAGATGGTGCGGCCATCATCAGGCTGCCAACCCGAAATAATGCGCTCGAGGATTTGCATTTGCAACTGACTGGTATCCTGAAACTCATCCACCAACAGGTGCTGGATATTTCTGTCCAAACGTAGCAGCAACTCGGTCGGGTCATCGGCATGGCCCAAAGCCGTCAACGCACGCTGCGCAATCTCATTGAAATCGACAGCCCGTTGTTCAGCAAAAATCACCCATAAATACGCAGCCGCCTGGCGCAATACCACCATCAAATGCTGCAGGATTTCACTTTGCTCTGCGGTATAGCCATGAGGGTATTGCCACACCTCGAATAATTCTTTTATCCAAGCGGCCTCTCTATCCTGATCCTTTAACCATTGAACCAATAAATCCTTCTCAGGGGTTCGCGGCAAAAAACCGTGGTTTTTATTAATCCCACCGGGACTGCGCAGTTTGCCATCGCCAGTGAGTAAAAATCTGACCAACGCCTGCCAACGAGGGAGCTCATCGGCAGTAGGAAGAAACGGCGCACCATCCCAATCACGCAATGCCTCAAAGGGGCAGGTCTTGCCCTCTGTCAATAAGGAATCGCAAGCAAAACGGGCCAATGGTGCCAGCTCAGCTGCCCACCCAAGGGGGAGCCGCTCTGCTAGCCGAGACAAATCGCGCTCTAGCAATGCCTGTAAATTGTCTTCGAGCAACTCAACGTCTGCACTTTCGGCCAACACGGGCAGCCACTGCTCGCGTTTTTTCAACATCTCTACAATCAACTCTTCGGCACGGCGAAAGGACATATTTAAATGTTCAAGCACATGGCCGGTGGCGTTGTCTGGCGTGGCCTGTAACAGCACCTCTGTGGCGGCCTGTTGATATAACTCATCTGCATTTTCAGCAATCTCGGGCATCCCTCCTAAACCGCTCGACCAGGGCATGGCTTGCACTAAATGTGCACATAATGAGTCAATGGTGCGGATCGCCAAACGAGCGGGATAATTCAATAAATCCCACCCCTGCTCCTGATCTCGTTGTAACGCTGCACGCGCCAGTGTCCAGCTCTTGTGTAGGTGTTCTTCTTTAGGGGGGGCTTGGCGGCCTGCTGCCAGCTTTTCTATCACGCGTTGGTGCATCTCGGCAGCTGCTTTACGCGTAAAAGTTATGGCCACGATCTCTTCGGGCTTTTGCACCACTGCCAACAAGGCCAAAATGCGATCGGTTAATAGCTCTGTTTTGCCTGAGCCCGCAGGTGCCTCAACTAAAAAAGAGTGCTCTATAGAAATGGCACGCTCGCGCACCCCATAATCACTGGGTCGTCTATTGCTCATAATATTCTCCCCCTGCGGTGATGCGTAAAAATGGCAAGGCATCACAATACTCGTAATCCTTGGGATCATGAATAATATTTTGGGCAGACCCCGCTAATAACTGCGTCACCAACTGCTCGATATAGGCTTGCCATGCCTGCAGCTGAGCCGACCAATCTAAATGAGGATGTTCGTATTCCTTGAACCCCGCTTCGGCAACCTGCTCACCGACGCCATCAAAGGCTGGACTGACTGCATTGACCTTGGCAATGGCCAGCCCCGCCACCGACCGTTGTTGGCGCTGCAAAAGCGCCGCATACAAAGGTAGCTGCAGGTCGACGGGATGCGGGCGTTGCCATTTTTTCAATGGCAGCTGTGCGCTGGTGCCAGTTTTATAATCAATCAATAGCAAACGATCATCGGGCAGTGCATCAATACGGTCGATGCGCAAATTCAATACGAGGTCTTGAATTTGCAGCTGGGCTTGTTGCTCAGCGGCAATGCATCTAAAGTCCTCATCGCGCTCGGCCTCAAGGGCTAACCACTGCCACACCACTTGCTTGGCCCATTGCCCAACTAGGGCTTTGATGTCATCCGGGTAGCCATACAATAGCTCGTTCTCTAACTGCGTGAGCAATGCATCCATGGTTTGCTCGGCATAGGGGGTGTGCAACCATTGCTGTAAGCCCTCTCTGCTGGGTTCTGCCATCCCCTGCCAAAGACGTTCAAGTAAAGCATGAATCAAACTACCCAGTACATGGCTGCGACTCATACGCGCATAATCGGGTAATACCTGAGCATGCAAGCGGTACCGCACAAAGGCCCACAGTGGGTTGCGGGCAAAGGTTTCGATGAGGGTTGAGCCCCCACGGAGTTTTTCCTGCGCCATATTGACAGGTGGTGCTTGAACGTCTGTGATGGTTTCACAGGGCATCGCCGCCGCAGGCGCTGGCGACAGAGCACGTATTTGATGCTCAAAACCACTGATCAACGGACTGGGGCGCAACGCCTCTTCGCCCTCAAACTGTGGGGTACTGAACCAGACCTCGGGTGCGCTGCACACTAACTTTCTAAAGCTAAGCTGGGCCCACTCAAATTCTCGATCAGGGGTGGAGCGCGGCGCCTGATGGCGTGCCAAAGCAGAGAAAGGAATAAAAGGGTTGGGCTTGGGCACTGCTGGAAACACCTGATCGGTGAGCCCCAAGACCCACACCCCATCCCAATGCCCCCCTTCTGCCTCGAGCATGCCCAACACATCTAAACGCGCATCGGGATCGCGCTCGGGCTGGAACAGCACCTCTTGGCATAGCCGCCGAAATACGTAAAGCGCATGCCCAAAACTCATTTCCCCAAGTGCCAGCCCATACTGAGCAAATTGTGCCAACCGCTCTTCAAAGGCCTGTAGCACTTGGTAGGTCACACTGTCTATGGTTTTTTGGTTGGGTAAACCCAGCATCGGCAACCACTGGCGAATACGTTTGGCCCAACCATCAGCGCTGTCTTGACGAGGGGCATTTTGTACCTGCTCCCATACGGCTGACCAACCGGCATAAAAGTCAGGCACGCATTGTTCTAACCATTGCTGCCACTGCGGCAAGCTCACCAGTAATATCTCATCATGTCGCCACTGTGCATCCAGGCGTGGCCCGGCGATGGCCAATGGACCACTCGCATTATTTAGCAAAGCAGGACCGAGTTCTTTAGGACTCACTGTGGGCTGGGCTGGGTTTTGCCGCCATGCCTGCTGCCAGGCCTTGAGCAGATCTAACCAAGACAATATTTGACGTACCTGAGGCCATTCATTCAACGGACGGCCCACCGCCATATTCCAGCCCCCATCAAATTGATGATCCAGCACGCGACGCGCAAAGGGCGCCTGCTTTTCCAGCTCGGCAGCGACGATCGCATAGCGGCCCTGTGGGTGGCGTTGCAGTTGCTCTTGGGCCCATTGGGCCGCCAACTGCCACTCATGCTCGGAGGCATCCGCCTGTACCTGCCAAATAGAATGGGCCTGGGTGGCGGGCCATTGCAGCACTGATTGGTGCACCGACTGCTCTTGGAGGGCGCGCTGCAGTCTTTCAATGCGGGGGGAAAACTCATGAAAGCCCACCCAGACGATGTGCTCAGCATCAAAAGGCATCTGCGCCTCTTCAAACGCCTGGATAATGCGATTCACACTGCGATTCTCATCATCCAGATCATGGGCCTGTAAATAGGCTTCATACGCGCGGCGCCACACCAGAAAACGCTCGTGATCGAGATTTTGTTCGGCGTCTTGTACCCGGATCGACCACTCATCCAACAAACGATCGGCTTCATAGGCAAGCTTGGCTGCCTGTACAATATCAATCAATGGGCTTTCATCGGCATCGCTTTGGCGAATGACCTCTTCCCACACTTGGACAGCACTAAAGGCGTCGAGTACATAAGCCGCAGGCATTTGGGTCGATGTGACGATGAGGTCCTCTTCGCAACGTCGCAGCCAAGCACTGAGCGGCAACACCTCGGCAATGACCATGGCCTGCTGTGGATCCGCTAGGTGCTGCTGAAAAAAGCCCAGAACACGGCGTGCATAGCGATTATTGACCGTAATGATTTGCGTTTTTTCGGGTGGCAACTCGAGTAAATCATGGTGTTCAATGCTCTCTAATCGTTTTGATGCCACGACATCCCCCTATTATTTTATTTATCCGTCTATTCATGTCTGAAACCCTACCCCCAATAGAGCTTGCAGGATCCATTTGGTTTCACTCGGGTGCGACCAACTGGGGCAACCCAAGGCGCATGGCGTTATTGGCAGCCATCCAAGAAAAAGGTTCTATTTCTGCGGCTGCTCGGCATATCAACCTGAGCTATAAAGCAGCCTGGGATGCCGTCAACACCATCAATGGTCTCGCCTCAGAAGACCTCATTATATGTGCCACCGGGGGCACCCGAGGCGGCGGTGCCTGGCTGAGCCCCAAGGCCAAAGAGATTTTGGCCCTCTACCAACAAATGCAGCAACTGCATGAGCAGTTTATCGAATATCTCGGCCAAATAGAGCCCGGTAATCGCGATGCCTTGGCGCTATTGCAAAAAATGTTGGTCCACACCTCGGCACGTAACACCTTTATGGGCACCATCAAACATATCCAAGAAGATGCTGTCCATGCCCTGCTCACCCTAGACATCGGACTGTCTACACCCATACAAGCCGCAATCACCCAAAACAGTCGCCGCACACTCGAGCTGACCCCAGGTCAGGAAACCTTGGTGTTTATCAAGGCGGCAGCCGTACGTCTTTCCCTCGACAAGCCCCAACCCCAGCCTACTGAAAGCCTGCTGAAAGCCCGCGTACTCAACACGGAGTGCAGCCCAGATTATAGGCAATTTCTATTGGCTCTTGAGCAACGCGAAGAGCTTTCTGTCCTACTGCCTAAAAATGAAATGCAGCATTGGCCAGAAGCACTGCCTGAATTTCTGTGGGCGCGCATCTGCGCTAATCATGTATTAGTCGGCCGTTCGGGCCTGCAATAAAGCCTCATCCAAAACACTGCCCATCGAAGGTTGTCCACAGTATGAGAGGTAGAGGACCAAATGATCAAAGCCATCCTGCTGCAGCGTTAATTCAGGCATAATTTATGCCATGTCTGTTTCTCGTGACGAATTACTCATCGATGCATTTGTGCAGGCCCTGTGGCTCGAAGAGGGGCTGGCCCAAAATACGCTCGCCGCGTATCGCAGTGATTTGTTGTTATTGTCAGGCTGGTTAGCCGAGCAACACCGCAGTCATTTGCTCCAAGCGCAGCCGGCATGGTTACAGCAATGGCTTAGCGACCCAGCGCTGGCCCCCCGTGCCAGTACCGTCAATCGGCGCTTGGCCAGCATTCGTAAGTTTTTTGGTTGGGCGGCACGAGAAAAACACCTCCAAGATGACCTGACGCATCAACTACATACGGCCAAAAGCAGTCCTCCGCTGCCCCACAGTCTGAGCCAAGAACAAGTCGAGGCATTGCTCAATGCCCCTGCTGAGCACACCACGCAGGGGGCGCGCGATCGGGCCATGCTCGAGACACTCTACGCGACAGGATTGCGCGTCAGCGAGCTCATTGCCATCGAACTGCATCATTGCGATTTTGATGCAGGCATCATCCACGTGCAGCATGGTAAAGGAGGCAAAGCACGATTGGTCCCCCTAGGAGAACACGCCCAGCAGAGCATCGTGCATTATGTGCAGCAGGCTCGACCGCAGCTATTAAAAAACAGACAAAGCCCATTTTTATTTATCACTCGCCTCGGGCGCGGCATGAGCCGTCAAGCCTTTTGGCAGCTCATTAAAAAACATGCTCTAAAGGCCGGTATCGATGCTCCGATCTCACCGCACACATTGCGTCACGCCTTTGCTACCCATCTGTTGGAGCACGGCGCTGATTTACGTGCGGTGCAATTACTCTTGGGGCACGCCGATATCTCAACTACCCAGATTTATACGCATGTGGCCCAGCACCGCCTCAAAGCAATTCACCAAGATCACCATCCTCGCGCTTAATTATTATGTTGCACACTTTCGGTCTGATTCTGCCTGATGTTCTGTTAGTTTTGGTGGGCTGGTTGCTATTTCGCAGCCAATGGCTGTCCAGAGAGTTTTTTAACCATACGGAAAAATTGGTTTACTACGTATTTTTTCCCGCCTTACTTTTTCAATCGGTCACTCAAAACCCCCTCAGTCTTCAACAGATCACGACCCTGGGCTTGGCCTCATGGCTCTTGGTGCTAGGCGGTATTGCGCTATCATTTTTGGCATTTCCCGTGCTGCGCCCCACTGAAAACAAGTTTCATTCCATCGCTCA
>JAJYTK010000046.1 GCA_021793095.1 Pseudomonadota bacterium | reverse complement strand
TAGTAAGCGGCTTGCGGTTTTTAAGCGTATCGACTGTCATGAGGTGATGGAAAGCACAGTAAAAAAGGTAATCATAAAAAAATACGAACACGAACTCTTTAAGGCATGGGGTGCCCATCTAAAGGATGGGAGCATCCTCAAGCGGTTTAATTTTCAAAGATATAGCGCCATAAATCAAGTACAGCCTGGCGATAAGGCTGAGCCTGTGGATCAGGAATGCGTGCGCCAGGATGCCCCTGTAGGCGTAAGCCATGCTGTTTGCGTCGGTAAAACCGATAGCTGTCAATAACGGGCATGGCCAGTGTTTGTGGGATGAGTTGGTGTTGGCTGGCAATACTCAATAGAGCAATGTTACCTAGGTTTTCTACCAGTTTAGGCACTTTATAGGCATAATTCAACACCAAGTATTGCGTGATAAATTCAACATCTACCATCCCTCCGCGGTCATGTTTCAGATCAAATAAGTCGGTTGGGTTGGGGTGCCCCTGCGATATTTTGGCACGGATATCCAGGATGTTATTTTTTAAAAAACGGTTGCTGCGCTTTTGCTGCAAAATTGCACGCCGCAAACGTTCAAAACGCGCCCCGATGGCTGGGGCGCCTGCGGTAAAACGGGCTCGGGTGATGGCCTGATGTTCCCATGTCCAGGCCTTGGTACGCTGATAGCTCTCAAAGGTATCGGTGTTGACTGCAATCAAGCCTGCATTGCCATCAGGGCGTAGCCGCATGTCCACCTCATATAAGCGACCTGATGACGTAAGGGTCGACAGCCAGCTCACCATACGGCGTGCTAAACGCACGTAGCTTTCTATTTCTGCGGCGCTATTGCCCTCATACAAAAACACCAAATCTAGATCGGAGGCGTAACCCAGCTCTTTGCCGCCCAGCTTTCCATAAGAGATGACCGCAAAATTATGATTCAGTGGGGCATCAGGATAGGTATCTCGGACTTGTGTCCAAGTCCATTGGAGGGCATGTTCGAGCATATAGTCTGCCAAATAAGACAATTGATCGGCCAAGCTTTCTACAGAAAATAACCCCTCTAAGTCTTGGGCCAGTAGTTGAAAGATGACTTGATGCTGTACATCGCGCATGATGTTCATCTGCTTTTCTACATCAAAACTACCATCTGGCAATCGACATGCTTGCAGATCGTTGCCCAGTTGAGTGCTCAGCGCAGGAAAATCCACGGGACTCATTAGGCGATGCCACTGCGTTAATCGGTGCAGGACCAGCGGATATTGGGTGAGATATTGGGCGGCCCATGGGCTAGAGGCCAGGATTTTGCAGCAGCGGCTCACTGTTTCTGGGTAAACGCTAAAGAGGCTTAGATAGGCGCTACGTAAGGCAATTTGGTCGAATAATCGCCAGATGCGGGGGGCTGTTTCTAGTGGATGCTCAGTGTTTAGTAGCGCCTCTTTAAAGGCGTTGGCCAGTTGCTCGATGCGCTGGCGGGTATGTTCATTTAAACGTTGGCCGCGTTGCGATTGAAAAAATTGTTGCTGTAATTGGGCCCATACGCTTTCTAGCTGTTGATGAGTATCTTGGTCGGCGAGACTGTGAATGACAGCGTGGTTGCTGTGTGCATGCTCTGGGGGGCTGGTATCGTCATGACTGGGTTTGGGATGCGGCCGTAATTCGGGGACACCGGCAATGCGAAATGCATTTTTAAAGGCGGTGCTGACCTCGGAACGACATTGTTGTAGCTGGGCGTTAAATTGGGGTGCGGTCATCCCTAACAGGGCGGCTAAAGCGTCGATTTCTGCGAGGTCTGTGGGGAGCAGATGGGTTTGGTTATCGTCTCTAAACTGTAGTAGGTGTTCGATGGCGCGTAAAAAATCATAATGATTGGCCAGGGTGCGCGCCAAGTCGGGCGCGATGAGCCCAGCACGTATTTGTGCTTGTAAGGCCGCATGGAGGTTGGTCTGCTGCAACGAGGGAGAGTGGCCACCGTGAATCAATTGATTGAGTTGCACAATAAATTCTATTTCACGAATACTGCCATCGCCAATTTTGATGTTTAAACTGTCATCCAGCTTTCTACGGTGGCGTACCGTTTGTTGCCAGTCATCACGGATTTGTGCGCGCAAATCGCGCAAAGGCATGAGGGCATCAAAGTCTAGGTACTTTCTATATACAAAAGGTTGGCGAATACTTTCTAGTCTTTGTTGACTTTGAATGTCGCTGGCGGAATCACGTAGCGGGATAGGTCGGGCTTTGATCCAGGCATAACGCTCCCAATCACGGCCCTGTTTGATAAAGTATTGATGAAGGCCTTGTAAGCTCCATACCAATGGGCCAGCGTCGCCATCAGGGCGCAAACGCAGATCCGTGCGAAAAACAATGCCTTCAACGGTGTGCTGAGAAAGCGTTGAGAGTAGGCGTTGGGTCAGTCGAGTATAAAATTCGTGAAAGCTTAGCGGTCGAGGGCCTTGGGTCTCCCCCTCGTGTGGGTATAGGACGATAAAATCAATGTCCGAAGAAACATTGAGTTCATCGCCTCCCCACTTGCCCATGGCGACAATGATCAAATCCAAGGGCTCACCCGTTTTGGGGTCAGTGGGGGCTCCGTGGTTGGCGGCTAATTGATCCCACCAGAACAGATAGGCTTTACGTAGGCATTGTTCGGCCAGTAGGCTCATTATTCGGCCTGTTTCTTGGGGCTGTGCGCGTCGCGTCACCTCGCGCAGATACTGCACAAAAAACACTTGATCGCGGACGCGGCGCAGTACTTCTTTTAAGCTTTCTGCGTCCGTATCATGGGTCACAGGAGCGGCTGCCCACCATTGGGCGAGGCGTTGGGCGGTGATGGGCTCTAAATAATGTTGCCGCAACCAGTGCTGAAAGTCAGGGTCGCGGTTTAACTTGCGTTTAAGTGCACGTGACCATTCAAAGGCACGGGCGAGTTCAGATTGGTGATGTGGCATGGGCAAAGCAGGTGTAGCGCAAATTAGGTGCAATGTGTTTACCAAATTTTATAGTAATCACTCTGCTGATTGTTTATAGTGTGAGTTTTTTACAGGTACTTGTACCTGGACCATAGTTCAATAGGGCGAGGCTGGGTGTTTGCAAAACGTTTTCTCCGCATTGTAGTGTATTTGCTGCTGGCAATTTGCGTTGTTGCAGGCGTGACCTTTGCGGCGACAAAGTATTGGTTGCTGCCGTCCATTCATCTATGGAAAGAACCCATCACCCAGGCGCTATCACAGGCGGCGGGGGCGCCAGTGCAGATCGGCCATATTCGCGCTCGATGGCGGGGGGTTAGCCCTGAATTAGAGCTTGAGGATGTGGCTGTGTTTAATACGCGTGGACACGAGGTGCTCAGTATCCCGCATGCAGTGGGTCAGCTCAAACTCAGCAGCCTATGGGCACGCAGTCCTCATTTTGCTCATTTGAGCGTGACTGATCTGAGGTTGCTTGTGAGCCGGGATCAGGATGGGGATATTGATTTCTTTAGTCAGTCCACTCAAGCCGATCAGGCGACTGCAGATCAGAGTATGGATCTCAAGGCCGGTGTTTATCGCTGGCTTTCTCAGCAGGGTCGCCTGCAAATCAAAGAAAGTCATGTGGTATGGCAAGATTTAACCACTGAGCAGCCCCCTTTGGCGTTGCAGATTGAGCATTTAAATTTGCAGCAGCAACACGGCACATTGCAGATCAACGGGTTATTGTCCAGTTTGCGGCATGCGCATACACAGCTGCGATTTAATAGTGAATGGCAGTTGCCCCCAAATACAGAAAAAGACGCCATTGAGGCGCCGACATTGGCTCAGGGGCAGTTACGCGTGCAGCTCGAGCAATTGCAGCCCTCGGCCTGGCGCCGTTGGGTGGACATGCCCAGCTTCCTTTACCAAGGGACGGTCAATGCCGATTTTCTTTTGGATATCAAAGATGAGGCTTTGGACCATGCCAAGGGATCGGTCAGTATAGAGCGCCCCTTTTGGGCCGATGGACGGCAATTACTTTCTATAGAGCCTCAGCCTTTTTTCCAAGCGCGTGCTGCTGATTTTCATTTTGAGCTCGATCAGCAGGCGTTGTCCTCGCTAGGCGAGCTCACCGCTGAGGGGCCTGTGCCCATGTCTCTGCCTGGGGCTCAGTGGCGCGTACAACTCCATGATTTAAATGTCCATGTGCCAGATGAGTTTTCATCGCCCCTATTTTTTAAGCACATTAGCCTAAATGCAGATAGTGAGGTTGCCCCCGCACAAAACGTATCCCCAGCCGCTGTCGATAAGCCCCCTTCGTTGCTATCAATGGATTCAGCAGGGGTGGATACCTCAGCCGATGGTGGGTGGCGCATCAATGAGTTAGCTATTGATACTGGGGCGGGGCGGTTACAGTTACAAGGCGCGCTGCGTTTGGATGCTGAGGATCTATGGCTCAGCGAGGTTGATCTAAAGGGTGAGGGCGAGCATATTGCCTTGGCAAGGATCCACCAGTATTTCCCAAATAGTTTGGATCCTGATTTGCGTGACTGGCTACAAGAGGGGCTCACCGCAGGTGAAATCTCACAATTAGACCTACAGTGGCAGGGTTTACTTGATGATTTCGAGTATTACCAAACGCGTGATACAGGACAGTTTCAACTGCAGGCCCAGATTCAGGGTGCCACCATAGATTATTACCCAGCAACGGCGGATGAGGCGGGTTGGCCTGCCATTACTGGGATGGATGGTGCCCTCTATTGGCAAAATGACGAAATGCGCATTGAGGTTGATAATGAGCCGTCATTGCAATTCAATGCTGATCGAGCAGCCCATATTCATCGTATTTCTGCGCATATTGTTGATTTATATGAGCAGGCTGATTTACGGGTGGATGCACGCGGACAAGCTCCTGCTGATGATTTCTTTTTGCTTTGGAGCGATGCCAACCTGGGTGTGTTACTAGAGGATACGGTCGAGGTGCGCCAGCTCAGCGGAGCAGACTGGCAGGTCGAATTGTTACTTGATGTCCCACTGGGGTTGCCCGAAGAGGAAATGGAGGCATTGACCAAAGTGCAGGGGACGGTGCACATGAATGCACCCACGACGGTTGCGTTGTGGCCCGAGTTTGCACCTTTAAGTCAGATGCAGGGTAAATTTGGTTTTTCAGAAATCGGTGTGCATGATGTAGAGGTGTCAGCCCAATGGCTGGGTGGGGACTTTTCCATCCGAGGTGGGTTGGGTGCTCCTGAAACCAAGTTGCACATTCATGCACATCCGCACGCTGCCGCCTTGCAAGATTTTTATGAACACCCTGCAGTCAGTGTGCTGGATGGTGATTTTGCCGTGGCAGCGGTGTTGCATCTGGATGAGGCCGAGCATTTAGTCATTGCTGCTCAGAGTGACTTACAAGGGCTGTCTATTGATTTACCCGCCCCTTTACAAAAAACCAAGGCAGAAAAAAGCTGGCCCGTACAGCTGGATTGGCGACTGTTAGATGATGAAGGGGATAGGAACCAAATGCGCATGGCTTTGCAGGATCGGCTGTATGGCCAGGCGATTTTGGATTTTGAACAGCATCAGGTAGAGGCACTTGAGCTTTTTTCTGCGCCGCTCCCTGAAGATTCGCCAGTCTTAGAGACTGGGCAGTTTTGGGTAGATGTGCGCTATCCGTTTTTAGATATCGATGCATGGTGGGATTGGTTAGAGCACATTGATGCCGATGAGGATCCGGCGTGGGACTGGCCGGCGCCCACACAAGTGCGTTTGCAAGCTGATGAGATCTACGTATTAGGTTTTGGCCTAGAGTATTTCACCTATGCTCACCAGCAGCATGCCCTCGAGCAATGGCGGGCAGATATTAGCTCTGATCAAATCGCCGGCACGGTTTTTTGGGATAAACGCACCAGTGGGCAGCATCCATTTGGGCATGTGGATGCGCATTTTCATCGCTTTGATGTGTTGGCTGATTTTGCGCCCAAAATAGGCGTGCAGCCTCCTAAAGGGGGGCGCGTGATTACTAAGGGCGATTTGAGTCAGACGGCCCATCAAAATGATCAGTCTCATTGGGTCCCTCATAACGCACGAGATGAGTCTGAGCACGCCCCGTTGTTTGCGCAGTTGCCCGCGGTGAGCTTAAAGGTCGATGAGTTTAATGTCGGGGGCTATGAACTGGGCGTACTCACCTTAGATGCCACAGGTTTGGCAGAAGGGGTGGGCTGGGCCATTGATGATTTCACACTTGACGTTGATGAGGCGATGCATACCCTAGGCAATGGGCGTTGGGTAATCTGGGGTGCAGCACCGGGGCTAGCACTGCAATGGGAGAGCGAATTTGATGATTTAGGTGCTTATGCGGATTATTTGGGTCTGGCAGGGTATGTTGAGGGCGGCCAAGGGCAGGTGAGGGCTGATTTTTACTGGCCTTATTTGCCCTGGCGCAGTCATTTAGAGGATATCCAAGGGCAGATCGAGGTGGATATAGAAAATGGTCGGCTCCAGCCCATACAGTCACGTTCGGCAAAATTATTAGAGTTTTTATCCTTACAGTCCTTGTCTCGCATTGCGCGTTTAGATTTGGACGTGGGCAGCTTGCTCAAAGAGGGCTTTCCCTTTCATTTGATTCAGGGCGAGGCTGAGTTTAAACAGGGGTGGGTTCAGACCGATGACTATCAGGTTGTGAGCCCCGTAGGCTCATTGCTTTTTGAAGGGCGCACTCATTTACAAAGCCATCAACTCGATGCGCAGGCGCTGGTCATCCCTGAGTTAGATGTCAGTGGGGCGGCCCTGGCCGCTGGTATTGCTGTGAACCCTATTGTGGGCATGGGGGCATTGTTGGCCCAGTGGATACTCAAGCACCCCTTATCCAAAGCAATGACTGTACGCTATCACATCACGGGTGACTGGGATGATTATTCGGTAGAGGAAATCGCGGCCGACGAACTGTTGGAAGAACCAGAGGACCCCAAGGCAGAACGGCGGCCTCTGCCTGTCCTGCCCTTAGAGAACAATACTGAACAGCCGGAGTCACAGGCGTCAGAAACTATTGAGCACCCCGAGCGTCAAAATGCTCCAGCAGGGGCGTTGCGGGTACGCTCTAAGACAAAGCTTGAAAATACCCATCCCCAAAAATCTGAAACATCCGATGAGGCGACAGAAAAAAAACAGAAAGAAACTGAGGTGGTGGATTAAAACCAAAACATCAGCAGGGTGCTTATGCTGATGTGTGATGAGATCACGCTGATCGGTCAGCGTGATTATTTTTTCATCATGTCAAAAAACTCATCATTGGTTTTTGTGGCGCGGATCTTATCCAAGATAAATTCCA
>JAJYTK010000045.1 GCA_021793095.1 Pseudomonadota bacterium | reverse complement strand
TGCTAACGCAGCACGGCCATGCTTTGGAAAAGGTTTTGGGTTTGTTGGCCAAGCGATTATTTGCGCTCACTGGTGATTTGTCGGCCGAATCACAAAGCTTTATGTCCGGGACACAGCGGGTACTCATGTATTTGCTGAGTCACGTTCCATTGCGTAATGGGGCTTCTTGTGAACTCAAAAGGCCCAAAGCCAGCATTGCTCAGTTTTTAAATTTGACCCCAGAGCATTTTTCAAGAATTTTGCATGATTTATCCAAGCGGGGGTTTATACAGGTACAAGGTCGTCAGCTCACTTTAATTGATGTTGACGGCCTATGTACCTATGACCGCTGATTTATTATTCTTGGGTACGCTCACCGCCCAACTTTGTCAATAAGTCTGTTAACAGAGCATGATACTCACGGCACATCAGTAAAAATGTCGCGCTGAGTTCCTCTTCGGGGGTGTATTCAGCCTGAGACTGCTCATCTGTGAGTAATTCCAGAGGAGCCACACGCCGTAACTCTAGGTTTTCATTGAGCAAAAACTCAATACGATCCGCCCAGCTCAGGCCCAAGCGGCTGCAATACATGCCCTGGGCAATTTGTTCTTGGATGAGTGCTTGATCTAACTCGTGACGCACATAGCGGATGACCGCGCGTTGATCTTGTTTGGCGCGTAGTTCGGCGTCTTGTTCTACTTGAAAAGGGCTGATGTCAGATGATTCGACTAGCCACTGTGTCATGAGCCCGGATGGGGCGATTTGTGTCTGCACAGGCAAGGCAGGAAAAGGGGTAAAGGTTTCACCCAATAGAGCTAGAATCTCGTCCGCTACGTTTTGAGCTGCGGCATCAATAACCAACCAATGGTTCACAGGGTCGATCCAAACATGTGTGCGCCGTTGTACGGAAAAAGCCCGAGGCAAAAGAATGGCAGTGACGTCCTCTTTGATTTCTTGCATCTGCTTGCGTCCTGGACGGTAGCCTTGTTCATTTTCTATTTCTACAGCGCGCTCACGAGCGGCTTGGTTGATGACAGAGGCAGGCAGTAATTTTTTTTCGGTTTGGGCACACAATAAGAGTTGATGCTCTATGGATAAGGCCAGCCCATATTCGGCAGCGGGCTCAACCCAACCGATAGTGTGTTGATCTTGGCTGCCCAATGAATGAAAACGCTGTTTATCAAGGGCCTGCAACACCTGCTCTGTGTTGAGGTTCCATTCAGGGTGCAATCGAAAGACGCGAAGGTTTTTAAACCACATAAATATACCGATCCGATAAAGGCAAAAACAACTAATTGTACGCTTTTTGACAAACAAAAGTGTAGGCGCGTATGGGCATTGCGGTTGGGTAAAAGTTAACCTAGATAAGAGGCTTTTTGGGTCTCAAGAGAATCAAAAGAATGCGCTACAATAGCAATCCAACCGTGCAAATAAGAAACTCGCCATTGCTTGATATGTAAAAATAATAAATAGGTGACTCGCTTACTGTGTTTTTATACAGTATACTGTCTTTTGAGATTTTTAGTGCTGCGTTTATGGGCGGGGTCCATGTGCAGTGCGCGCATTTATAACGTTAGAGGGTTACATGAACGACAACAGAAACAGAGCCAATACCGCAGAACGCGAAAAGGCCTTGGCTGCTGCATTGAGCCAGATCGAAAAACAATTTGGCAAGGGCTCCGTCATGCGTTACGGAGATGATCAAGTCGAGCACGATATTCAAGTATGTTCGACAGGGTCGTTGGGATTAGATATTGCTTTGGGTGTAGGGGGCTTACCGCGCGGCCGTGTGATCGAGGTTTACGGCCCCGAGTCATCAGGTAAAACCACCTTGTCTCTCGAGGTATTAGCCGAAATGCAAAAGCTCGGCGGGACTTGTGCTTTTGTCGACGCCGAACACGCACTCGATGTGCAATACGCTTCCAAACTCGGTGTTAACCTTGATGATTTGCTGATTTCACAGCCAGATACTGGCGAGCAGGCACTCGAGATTACCGAGGCACTCGTGCGCTCGGGTTCCGTTGATTTAGTGGTTGTGGATTCGGTGGCCGCATTGACGCCAAAGGCCGAGATCGAGGGCGATATGGGTGATTCTCTACCCGGCTTGCAGGCCCGTTTAATGAGTCAGGCACTGCGCAAGCTCACTGCCACCATCAAACGTGCCAACTGTATGGTGATCTTCATTAACCAGATCCGTATGAAGATCGGCGTCATGTTTGGCAATCCAGAAACCACCACTGGGGGTAATGCACTCAAATTCTATTCATCAGTGCGTCTGGATATTCGCCGCATCGGTGCCATCAAACGTGGCGACGAGGTGATCGGCAACGAAACTCGCGTTAAGGTGGTTAAAAATAAAGTTGCCCCTCCGTTCAAGCAGGCAGAGTTTGACATCATGTACGGCAGAGGGATTTCCCGCGAGGGCGAGATCATCGATTTGGGCGTTCAGGCTGGCATTGTCAAGCGTTCTGGCGCTTGGTATAGCTATGGCGATCAGCGCTTGGGCCAGGGCAAAGACAATGCACGCGAGTTGCTCATAGAAAATCCCGTACTCGCGCGCGAGATAGAAAATAAGGTGCGTGAGCATTTTGGGGTGGCCACATTAGCTCCTCTAGAAGATGCACCAGCCCCAACTCCAGCGGCCGATGATGGTGCCGATGCAGCTAAAGAATAATCTGGCCGGGACAGTTGTCCCGGTTATTTTTGTTTATCACCCGCAAATTTAATCATGAGCACGACGAGCCTATTATCCCGCGCGGTGGCTTTACTCGCGCGCCGCGAGCATTCTCGGCATGATTTGGCGCGCAAAATGCGCCGCTACACCGAAGACGAGGATGAGATCACGCAAGTACTCGACACCCTCGAGGACCAGGGCTTACTTAGTGATCATCGATTCGCCGAGGTATTTGTCCGTTCACGCAAAGAGCGTTTCGGGCGGCAGCGCTTATATCACGAGCTCACACAGCAAAAAATAGATGCTCAGATTATCGATGAGGTTTTGGCGCCGCTAGATGATGACGAGTATGAGCGTGCCTGCGAGGTGTGGTCGCGCAAATTCCAGCACCCAGCCCAAGATCAGCGAGAGTATGCGCGCCATTACCGTTTTTTAGGCCAGCGTGGTTTCCGCAGTGAAATAATTCGCAAAGTGCTTTCTAAATCGCGCTCCGAATAATTCCAAATATATCTATTGCTGGGTGAGTTAAGCACGCGTGCGGGTGTGGAAAGTGGTATAGTAGGCAGTTTGATTGTGTCACATTAGTAGGTATCTATTTATGTCTTCACCTACAGAATCTGCTGTTTCTCGCACACCTTTACATACACGTAGTATTACTTCACAGGCATTTGAGCGTGATGATGGTTTGTGGGATCTAGAGGCAACGCTCATCGATACAAAGCATTACGATTTTGAGCGCCGTGACGGCAGCACCCACCATGCGGGTGAGCCCGTGCATCATATGCAGGTGCGGGTCACCGTTGATGAGACGTTCACGATTGTAGATGCTCAAGTGCATTATACCCATGCGCCGTATGGCGCTTCATGTGCGGCAATCTCTGACGACTATCGAGGATTGATTGGCCTCAATCTTTTGCGTGGCTTTCGGCATGCCGTACGAGATCGCTTTGGGCGCACTGATGGGTGTACCCACATGACCGAGTTATGTCAGGTGCTGCCAACACTCGCTGTGCAGGGGATGGGTACACGCATGGTGAATCAAGGTCGCCAACGGGATAATAAAGAACGCAAACCCTTTGCTGTTGACGGCTGCCATGCATTGCGCTCCGATGGCGAGGTAGTAAAAGAGCATTATCCAAAGTGGTACAAGGCGCCTACTCAATCCGATTAAAATAGTAGGCGGTATTTTCGTTTTTTGAATTAGTCAGACAGGTAACCAATGAATATTCACGAATATCAAGGCAAGGCACTGTTAAGAAAGCACGGTGTGAATGTACCCCGCGGCATTCCTGTTTTTACCGTGGATGAGGCCGTTCAAGCAGCTAATGAATTGGGCGGTCCAGTGTGGGTGGTCAAGGCCCAGATCCATGCAGGAGGACGTGGCAAAGGAGGGGGCGTCAAGATTGCTAAATCTATAGACGAAGTACGCCAATACGCTGATGAAATTTTGGGCATGCAGCTGGTCACGCACCAAACTGGCCCCGAGGGTCAAAAGGTACGTCGCCTTTTGATCGAAGAGGGTGCTGATATCCAAAAAGAGTTCTATGTCGGCATTGTAACTGACCGTGAATCTCAACGGGTCTGTGTGATGGCCTCTGCCGAGGGGGGGGTTGAAATCGAAGAGGTCGCCGAAGAAAACCCAGATGCAATCCTCAAGGTTTTTGTCGATCCCGCACAGGGGTTTACCAAAGAAGAAGCCATTGGTTTAGTCAAAGGGGTGGGCATCCCCGAGGCATCCCAAGAACAGGCGGCAGAGCTCTTGCAAAAACTCTACCAGGTGTACTGGGATTACGATGGCGCTTTGGCAGAAATCAACCCGCTGGTGTTGACCGGCAGTGGTGATGTCATCGCTTTAGATGCCAAGTTTAATTTTGATAGTAATGCTTTATATCGTCAGGATGAGATTGTTGAATTCCGCGATCTCGACGAAGAGGATCCTGCCGAGGTTGAGGCCAGTAAACATGATTTGGCCTACATTCAACTCGATGGCAATATCGGTTGCCTTGTGAATGGCGCGGGTCTGGCCATGGCGACAATGGATACGATTAAGCTTTTCGGAGGCGAGCCTGCTAACTTCCTCGATGTAGGGGGTGGTGCCACCGCAGAAAAGGTCACCGAGGCCTTTAAGCTCATGCTTAGCAACGACAATGTTAAGGCTATTTTGGTGAACATTTTTGGCGGGATTATGCGCTGTGATGTGATTGCCGAAGGGGTGATTGCGGCGAGCAAGGCGGTCAACCTCGATGTGCCCTTGGTGGTACGTATGAAGGGTACTAACGAAGAACAGGGTAAACAGATGCTGGCCGAGTCGGGTCTGCCCATCATCAGTGCCGATACGATGGCTGAGGCTGCGACAAAAATTGTTGAGGCAGCAAAGGGTGCCGCATAGCACTCCTGTCAGTATCCAAGCTACCCATCAAGCATTCGATAAGGAATCTACATGTCAATTCTTGTAAACAAAGACACTAAAGTTATTACCCAAGGGATTACTGGAAACACCGGCCAGTTTCATACACGGATGTGCCGTGAATATGGCAATGGTATGGAGGCGTTTGTGGCTGGAGTGAACCCTCGCCGTGCGGGTGAGGATTTCGAAGGTATTCCCATTTACGGCACCGTTAAAGAGGCCAAAGAGCAAACCGGGGCGACGGTTTCTGTCATTTATGTTCCCCCTGCAGGCGCCGCTGCCGCTATTTGGGAGGCCGTAGACGCAGATTTGGACTTGGTGATTTGCATTACCGAGGGTATTCCTGTGCGGGACATGCTCGAGTTACGCAATAAAATGCGCGCAGAAAATAAGAGCACCTTACTGTTAGGTCCTAATTGCCCTGGCGTGATTACCCCCGATGAAATCAAAATTGGGATTATGCCTGGCCATATTCATAAAAAAGGGCGTATTGGTGTCGTCAGTCGCTCTGGGACTTTGACTTATGAGGCTGTCGCACAGTTGACAGAGCTGGGCCTGGGACAGTCCTCAGCAGTGGGTATTGGCGGTGATCCCATTAATGGACTAAAACACATTGATGTCCTCAAGATGTTCAATGATGATCCCGATACAGACGCTGTCGTCATGATCGGTGAAATCGGTGGACCAGACGAGGTGAACGCCGCGCGCTGGGCCAAAGAAAACATGACCAAGCCGGTGGTTAGCTTTATTGCTGGGGTGACCGCTCCAGCAGGCAAGCGGATGGGTCATGCGGGTGCATTGATTTCTGGGGGCGATGATACGGCTCAGGCCAAAATCGAGGTGCTCGAAGAGTGCGGTATTCGTACCACCATGGACCCCTCTGAGATGGGTAAACTCCTCAAGTCTGTGCTCTAAGCCTAAGTCCTACGTAAAAGGCATCGCATGCTAGAGCTACTCCAACAATTGCACTGGGGCGTTTTATTCCAGATCATCCTCATTGATATTTTGTTGGGGGGTGATAATGCATTGGTGATAGCTCTGGCATGTAGAAACCTCGATCCTAAAAAACGTCGAGCAGGCATATTTTGGGGGACTTTCGCTGCCGTCGCGCTGCGCATAGCATTGGTGTTTTTCGCGCTGAGCTTATTGGCGACACCCTTCCTTAAAATAGTCGGCGCTGTTTTGTTATTATGGATTGGGGTTTCTTTATTATTACCTGGCGAAGCGGGTGAGAATAATCTAAAGGCAAAAGGGACCTTGCTGGGGGCCATCAAAACTATTTTGATCGCTGATTTTGTGATGAGCCTAGACAATGTGATTGCCATTGCAGGCATTGCCTATGGCACTGAGCACCAGTTGTTGTATGTGGTCTTTGGTCTTTTACTTAGTGTTCCCATTATTATTTGGGGCAGTACCCTCATACTAAAAATACTTGACCGCTTTCCTATTGTTGTTATGTTGGGGGCGGGTTTGTTAGGTTGGATCGCCGGTGGTATGCTCGTGACAGACAGTTTTATTGTCGCGCATTACGGCGAGGTGGCACGTTCTACTCAATTAGGTGTTGAGGTGGCATGTGCCTTGATAGTGATGGTTTTCGGTCGTTGGTTTGCCAAGCGACGCGAAAACAAAACAAAGGTAGTCAAATCATGAGTACAGAAAAACCTCAGAAAAAAGCCTATGAATCTCGGTTCTCTTTATTGCAAGGCTTGACCATTCTTGGCGTTTTGGGCTTGGTAGGCGCCGCTATTGCGCGTTATCTTGCCAACACACTTTAAATTTTATTTCAGGAGTACCGCACCCAGTGGCTTTGGAAAAAATAGTAATCGCAACACGAGCGAGCCGCCTGGCATTGTGGCAGGCTGAGCATGTCAAAGAAACACTAGAAACTTTGCATCCCGAGATGCAGGTGGAGTTGTTGAGTTTGAGCACACGCGGTGATGAAATCTTAGACCGCAGCTTGTCGAAAATTGGTGGCAAAGGGCTGTTCATTAAAGAACTTGAGCATGCTTTGCTGGATGGTCGGGCGCATATTGCCGTGCATTCACTCAAAGACGTGCCCTATGAATTGCCCGAGGAGTTTGCACTGCCCGCAATTTTGCCGCGCGGTAACTCTTGTGATGCCTTTGTATCGGGGCAGTATGCCAATCTCGCAGAAATGCCAGAGGGCGCCATCGTCGGTACGTCCAGCCTGCGACGCGAATCGCAGATTAGGGCGCGCTACCCGCATTTAGTGGTGAAACCCCTACGCGGCAACCTAGATACGAGGCTAGGGAAATTAGATGCGGGTGAATTTGATG
>JAJYTK010000044.1 GCA_021793095.1 Pseudomonadota bacterium | reverse complement strand
TCGCTGCGCTCGAAACATCTGCAAAACATTCCCTTCCGGCCGTTTGGGTAGGTAGCCGTTTAGGTAGGTAGCTGTTTGGGCAGGTGCTGTTGGGTTACCACATGAGGGGCAGTTGGGGCTGGTTTTTGATTTCCCTTAAGACGACGATGGTGCGGGTTTGGCGTACTGCGGGTAGGTTGAAAAAGAATCGATGTAGGAATCGATCGTATTGTTCTGGGTCTGGTACCACTATTTTCAGTAAAAAGTCCGCATCGCCAGTGACGGCGTAGCAGGCGACGATTTCGGGTGCGTCCATGACTGCCTGGATGAAGTTTTCCACTCGGTTGGATGAGTGTCTATCGAGGCTTATTTGCGCAAACATGCAGCTTTGTAGGCCTACCAAGTTTCTGTCTACTGCTGCGTGGTAGCCAGTGATGATCTTTTTTTCTTCCAAATTTTTGATGCGTCTCCAGACGGGTGCGACGGATAGGCCGACTTGCTCTGAGACTTGCTGTACCGAGGCTTTGGCGTTGTTTTGCAAGGATCCTAGTATTTTTAGGTCAATCTTATCCATTTTTCCTCCTTTTCCAAATGTTTGTTTGGTTTATTAGGGATTTTACGCAATAAAAAGGAAAAAAAATAGCGCTGTAAAGAAAGTATTATGGGTTTAAAGGAGGTTGTTATGCGTCAGACAATTAATTTAGAGTATGAGTTAAATCAAAATGTTCAGGTTCAGTCCGGGCGCATTTTCCTTACGGGGACGCAGGCGTTGTTGCGCATGTTGTTGAGTCAGGCGCAGCGTGATCAGGCACAGGGTTTGAATACAGCCGGTTTTGTTTCTGGTTATCGCGGGTCCCCTTTGGGTGGGGTAGATGCGACTTTGTGGCGTCATCAACAAGAATTACAAGATGCCAATATCCGTTTTCAGCCAGCCATTAATGAGGATTTGGCGGCGACGATGCTGATGGGGACGCAGCAGTTAGACACGCATCCCGATAAAGAGGTGGATGGGGTGTTTGGCATGTGGTATGGCAAGGGCCCGGGCGTGGATCGCTCAGGTGATGCGTTGTTGCATGGTCATGCGGCGGGTGCCAGCCATCGAGGTGGGGTGTTGGTGGTGGTGGGTGATGATCATGCTGGGGTGTCTTCTTCGGTCCCTCATGGTAGTGAGCAGGCGTTGCGTCATTTGCGTATGCCCATTGTGCATCCTTCATCGGTCCAAGAGTACGAGTATTTCGGTTTATGGGGCTGGGCGTTGTCTCGTTATTCTGGGGCATGGGTGGCGTTTAAGGCGATTACCGAGACGGTTGAGAGTGGGCGCAGTTTTGAGATTCCGCCTGTGCCAATGTTTGATATTTTACAGACGCCTTCTGAGCATGCACGCAGTTATGATGCGCGTCCTTTTTTAACTCCCGAGATTGAGCAAAATATTGAGTTGCGTTTGCGTGCTGTCGAAGAGTTTGCACGTGCTCATCCGTTGGATCGTTTGTTAGAGGCGGCGCCTGAGGCGCGTTTGGGGATTGTCAGTAGTGGCAAGAGTACGCTTGATGTTCAGCAGGCCTTAGATCTGTTGGCTCAGGAGTATGGGTCTTCTTTTCCTGCGGTTCGCCATTATAAGGTTGGGTTGGTGTGGCCTTTAGAGGCTACAGGCTTGTTGGATTTTGTGCGCGGTTTGGATCATGTGTTGGTTGTGGAGGAAAAGGGCGATTTTATAGAAGCGCAGGTCAGAAATTTGCTTTATGGGCGTCGCCATCAACCGACGGTGGTGGGTAAAAAAGATGCGCAGCAGGCCGCGTTGATTCCTTCTTCGGGGCAGTTGAGTCCGTCCATTGTCAAAAGGGCTTTGCTGCGGTGGTTGGCGCAGTCTGATGCTCGGTTTGCTGATCAGCCTGAGCAGGCGATTGTGGCGCCAACGGTCAAGCCGTTGCATAGTTTTGGTTTGACGCGCCGCCCTTATTTTTGTTCGGGTTGTCCGCACAGTACATCAACGCGGGTGCCAGAGGGCAGCAAGGCGTTGGCGGGGGTTGGGTGCCATTATATGGCCGCCTGGATGGATCGTAATACCCAGGGGCTGACGCAAATGGGGGGCGAGGGGGCGGATTGGATTGGTGCTTCGGCATTTATGCAGGGGGCGCATATTTTCCAAAATATGGGCGAGGGGACGTATTTCCACTCAGGTTATTTGTCCATTCGTCAGGCGGTGGCTGCGGGCGCCAATATTACTTACAAGATTCTATTTAATGATGCGGTGGCCATGACGGGCGGGCAGCCTGTGGATGGGCCGATTTCAGTGCCGCGTATTTGCCAACAGGTGATTGGCGAGGGGGTGACCAAGGTCGTGGTGACGACCGATGAGCCCGAGCGGTACAAGGGGGTTGCTCTGCCGGCGGGGGTAGAGGTACATCACCGTCGTGAGTTAGATCGGTTGCAGCGTGAGCTACGGGCGATGTCTGGGGTGACGGTGCTCATCCACGATCAGACTTGCGCAGCCGAAAAGCGTCGCCGTCGCAAAAAAAATCAGTTTCCAGATCCTGCGCGGCGCATTTATATCCACCCAGAGATTTGTGAGGGGTGTGGCGATTGTGGTGTGCAATCTAATTGTTTGTCTGTGGTCCCCCTAGAAACTGAATTGGGGCGTAAAAGAGCCATTGATCAATCCAGCTGCAACAAGGATTACAGTTGTGTTGAGGGTTTTTGTCCGAGTTTTATTTCTGTGCTGGATGCAGCGCCGCGCAAGGCCACGGGATTGGATTTTGACACGCTAGGCGCGCGTCTCGAGGAGAGTTTACAGGATGCAGCGCTGCCCAAGGCTCAGGCCGCAGATTGTAATTTACTGGTGGCGGGGATTGGTGGTACGGGGGTTGTGACCATCGGTGCTATCGTCGCTATGGCTGCTCATCTCGAGCATCGTGCTTCTTCGGTATTAGATATTACAGGTTTGGCACAAAAGGGTGGGACAGTCATTAGCCACGTGCGTTTGGGGGCAGGTGATGAGTTGCGTGGGCCTGTGCGCATCGATGAGCAGCAGGCAGATGTGGCGATTTGGTGCGATTCGGTGGCTGCGACCAACCCAGACGCCGCACGCAGTGTGCGTCCTGGCCATACGCAGGTGTTTATTAATGACTATTTAGCACCAACGGCTGAGTTTACCGCGCAACCAGATGTGCAGATGCCCCGTCAGGCATTGGTAGAGCAGCTCACTGAACAGGTCGGTGAGGATCACAGCCGCGCCTTGGATGCGTATCATTTGGCAGAGCGCCTGCTGGGAGACAGTATTCTGTCCAATATGTTGATGTTGGGGGTGGCTTGGCAGCGCGGGGCAATTCCTTTGCAATTGGCCGCTATTGAACGAGCAATTGAGCTGAATGGTGTGGCGGTACAAGCTAATAAGCTCGCCTTTCAGGTGGGGCGGGTGTGGGCGCATGATCCGCGAGTGCTCGACGCTTTACTTGAGCCCGCACAAGAGACGGGGCGGACTGGGCAACGCCCGGAAACAGTGCAGGCAGCATTAGATTTGTATCTGCCGCGTTTGGTGGCGTATCAAAATGAGGCCTATGCCGCACGCTTCAAAGCCTTGATCGAGGGCCTAGAGCAGGCCGAATCAAGGGTGCGACCAGGTGCTCAAGAGCTGACGGTGCAGGCGGCGCACAGCTTATACAAGTTGATGGCTTATAAAGATGAGTATGAGGTTGCCCGCTTATTTTCCTCCTCATCGTTTATGAGTTCTTTGCACGATCAGTTTGAGGATGGTTTTAGGCTCAATTTGCATTTGGCACCGCCCTTTATTACTCGTTTGGGCAGTGATGGCCGACCGCAGAAACGCCGCATGGGTCAATGGGTACTGCAGTTGATGCCTTGGTTGGCACGTGCCAAATTTCTGCGGGGGACGCTGTTGGATGTGTTTGGTTATCAAGCAGAACGCAAAATGGAGCGCGCCCTGCGTGATGAGTTTATCGCTCAAATAGAGCAGATCACCGACTGCCTAAGCGAGCATAACTATGATTATCAGTTGCAGCTCGTCCGTCTGCCCCAAGAGATCCGTGGCTTTGGTCCCGTTAAAGAGGCGGCGGTTGAACGTTATCGTGCCCGCCAACAAGAGCTCATGGATCATGTTCAAAACGATGACTGGTCGACCGTTGGGCAACCTGTCTAGAGGGCCTGCCGAGAGTTGGGGCTCCCGGCTTAGGGCAATGTGGCGTCTCTAGGTTTTAGTGGGGTAAACTGCACTCAAGCAGGGCAAAATTGTTTGACCAGCTCGATCCAATACGCCGCCCCGAGGCCAAGGGCGTTGTCATTAAAATCATAGTATGGGTTATGTACGTTGGCCTCAGAGCCAGTTTCTGAGGTGCCCATGACAATATAGGCGCCTGGGCAGGCCTGTTGCATGAAACCAAAGTCCTCTGAGCCCATTCTTTGGGGGCACTCAGTATTGACGCGCTCTTTACCGGCAATTTGCTGAGCGGCTCGAATAGCGTATTGAGTGGCTTTTTCTTCATTCACGGTGGCCGGGTAGCCCTCGATGTAATTTAGTTGTACCGTTGCTCCACTTTGGGATTGTATGCCGGTGCAGATTTCCTCAAAACGCTTTTTGGTCTGGTGGCGCACCTCTTCGGAAAAGCAGCGGCAGGTCCCACGTATGACGACTTTTTCGGGCAGTACATTCCAGGTATCGCCACCCCGAAACTCAGTCACGCTGACGACCAATGGATTGAGGGGATCGTTGTTGCGGCTCACTATTTGTTGTAATGCCAGCACTAACTGAGCGCCCGCTACAATGGCATCGGTGCCTGATTGGGGGTAAGCGGCGTGGGCGCCAGTCCCGGTAATTTCAATTTCAAAAAAATCAGAAGCTGACAGCATGGGGCCTGTGCGAATGCCAAAATGTCCCAATGGCATGCGGGGCGCATTGTGCAGACCGAAAACAGCATCACAGGGGAAGCGCTCAAACAGTCCCTCTTCAACCATGACGCGGGCACCGCCCTCGTTTTCTTCGGCAGGTTGGAAAATGAAATGAATGGTGCCTTTGAATGGGCGATGTTCGGTGAGGTAGCGTGCGGCTCCCAGCAGCATGGCCGTGTGTCCATCATGCCCGCAGGCGTGCATTTTCCCCGGGTATTTAGAGGCATAAGGTTTACCCGTCAATTCATGAATGTCGAGGGCATCCATATCGGCCCGCAGGCCAATGGTGGGGCCCGCGCCATTTTTCAAGGTGGCGACCAGCCCTGTTTGAGCAATGCCGGTTTCAACAGGCAGGCCCATATCAAGCAGTGTCTCTTCGACGAGTTTGGCCGTGCGCACCTCTTCAAAGGCTGTTTCTGGATGGGCGTGAATATCACGACGCCATTGTTGCATTTGCTGGGTGAGTTCTTTGGAAATCAGATTTTGGCTAAAGCTCATTGTGTTGTCTCATCCTACGTTAATTTATGTACTCCCCATTTTCCCCGATTTTGCTAATGGGTCCAATGCGCTATTGTGGATAGTATTGTTGCGTAAATCTCAACGGAGCATGCATGAATCACACGCCGGATACCAAACGCCTGTTTTATTTTCAGCAGGTCGTGCTCAGTGGCTCACTGCGCGCAGCTGCAGAAGTATTGGATGTTGATGCCTCTTCTATTAGCCGTGCGATAGCACAGCTCGAGACAGAGGTTGGGATGACCCTACTGGCGCGTAAAGGGCGTGGGGTCGTGCCGACTGAAGAGGGGTTGATTTTGGCAAACTATGCGCAACAACAGGCCAAACTTACACGAGAACTGTACCAACGCATCAACGAGCACCGACAAGCCCAGCGCGGGCAAATAGCATTGGGGTTAGGTGAGGGGATGTTGGATTTGTTTTTTTATCCCGTGATTACTCAGTTCATGGCTCAAAACCCCAGCATCAAAATCCAATTAGTGGTGGCTGGCTCGCAGTCACTCATTGAGGGGTTGCTCGAGGATCGCCTGGATATGGCTTTACTTTATCAAGCGACACAAGATGTACGATTGCGACGCCATCATCTGTGGACCTCTTCGCCCATACAAACGGTGGTGCACAAAGACCATCCATTGACGGCCATCCACCGACCGCTCACATTGGCGGATTTATTGCCTCATAAAGGGGCGTCATTGCAAGAGCACTTTGGGTTACGCGAGTTTATCTCTCAGGCCGAGCAAGATGAACGCGTGCAGTTAAATTTTGATTTTGTGACTTCGTCTTATCGGGCGTTGTGGCAGTATGCTTATGCCGGGTTAGGGTATATTTTGAGTGGTACCTCTTTTGTGCATACGTATCAACTGCCAGATTTGGTATTGCTGCCCATGGCCAATCAGATATTTAATTCCTGTGGCATTGGCACCGTCACGCGGCAGGGGAAATACCTCAGTCCAGCTGCGGTCGCATTGCTCGAGCATCTAAAAAAACAGGTGCCCGCCTATGCCACCTTACCCAGGGCGGCTGACTCAATAAAGTGATGGATGCTCATCGCCGATGAAGCCCATGATTTATCAGTGCATTTTATGCATCAATTTACCGCTGCAGGGATCATTGTTTGCATGACTGGGTCTTTTTATACTGTGCGCTAATAACTACCTAATAGAGGAGACTCGACATGATCAAGAGGTACTCGCGTGCATTATTGGCACTGCTTTTCTTGGTATTTGGCTTTTTCTCAACGGCACAAGCAGCCGATAACTACCCTGACCGCAAAGTAGTCAGTTTGATAGTGCCTTATCCTGCGGGCGGGGCCAGTGATGCCTCAGCGCGCATTTTTAATGGGCCCATCGGTGAGTCCTTGGGACAAACGGTGATTGTAGAAAATATCGGGGGCGCCACCGGCGCAATAGCGGGTAATCGTTTATTGTCGCTGCCAGCAGACGGGTACCAGATCTTTCATGGTTCTCCTAATGAGCTGATACTGCCTTCCTTTGTCAATAGCGCTGTTGAATATGAACCCGAGCAATTTGAGCTTGTGCACGCCATTACAGATGCTACCTTGGTGGTGCTGGTGCGTGAGGGTTTGGGGGTGGATAGTTTGGATGATCTCCTTGAGATGGCGCGTGACGCTGCTGATCAGCCCTTGACCTATGGGACGGTGGGCACCGGCTCGTTGTATCATTTAATCGGCGAAAAAATCAGTCAGGATATAGGGGCGCCTTTAGAGCATATTGCTTATAGAGGGGCCGCCCCCGCAATCACAGATTTGGCGGCTGGCTCTATTGATTTTGCTATTTTGGCCTTTCAGGTGTCCATGCTGGGGTTACAAGATGAAGGGCGGCTAAAGATTATCAGTAGTTTGAGCAATGAGCTGCCCGAGCCTTTAAAAGATATCCCGACAATTAGCGAGAGCACCATTATCGGCGATTATGATTACAGCATCCCGGGCGGGTACTTTGTTAAGGAGGGTACCCC
>JAJYTK010000043.1 GCA_021793095.1 Pseudomonadota bacterium | reverse complement strand
TAGTGGGCTGCGCGCCTGTGAAAGTAGGTCATCGTCAGGCACTATATACAAAACCCCGTATAGATGACTATACGGGGTTTTTTTATGGCCGGTACAAAGCCAACCTAAAATTTATACAGCACCTCTGATACAAGGCTTTTTAGTATCTATCTAATTTCAATTCATCTTTTGAGCAAAGGCCGCTCAGTTTAGTGATGTCTGTGTTGTCAAGTGGTGCAGAATATGATTAGCCCATTTCCATAGAAAAAGAGTAGAATAAGGCCACCAATGCTTTGTATCAACTATGGAGGAATGCATGTCCCAGCTTCAGCAGCCCGAGCACGAGACCGGGCTATCTCTTAAGAATCTTACGCATGCTATTTATGCTCTTTTTTCGGTTGGGATTGTTGGTGCGGTATTCGCACTAGCTGTAATCGCTGCAGTCGTCGTGACCTACTACAAGCGTAGTGAGGTAGCCGGTACGGTTTATGCGGCTCATTTCGACTGGATTATTAAAACATTTTGGTGGGGCTTGCTCTGGTTAATCGTTAGCTGGGTACTCACCTTGATCTTCATTGGCTGGATTACAGGCTTACTGGCTTTGATTTGGATTTATTATCGCTTAGCTAAGGGCTGGTTGGCACATTTTGCGGGCAAAAGCCCCAGCGCTGACGCTTAATGGGTAAATAGTGATAAAGAGTACGAGAGTGCGTGCATTCGTACTCTCAATCATCGAGCGATGACTACCTACTAAAGTGATGCCCGTCATTGATATGGGCCCCATTATATGATGATGCAAAAAGGCCGCAGCGGTGTGCGCTGCGGCCTTTTTTATTGGCTCAAATGAATGAGTGATTGATAAGCGCTTAGCAGGGCTTAAAAGAACGCCTGTATCCCTGTTTGAGCGCGCCCAAGGATGAGTGCGTGGATATCATGGGTCCCTTCGTAGGTATTCACTACTTCGAGGTTGACCAGATGACGTGCGACACCAAACTCATCTGAAATTCCATTACCGCCGAGCATATCGCGTGCCATGCGCGCAATGTCCAGGGCTTTGCCGCAGGAGTTGCGCTTGAGGATAGAGGTAATCTCTACCGCAGCGGTGTTTTCGTCTTTCATGCGGCCTAGGCGCAAGCAACCTTGTAGGCCCAGAGAAATCTCTGTTTGCATGTCAGCCAGTTTCTTTTGAATGAGCTGGTTGGCTGCTAAGGGGCGGTTAAACTGTTTGCGATCCAAGGTGTATTGACGTGCGGTATGCCAGCAGAATTCGGCAGCACCCAATGCGCCCCAAGCAATGCCATAGCGCGCAGAGTTTAAGCAGGTAAAGGGCCCGCGTAGGCCAGCGACCTTGGGCAACATTTGGTCTTCAGAAACAGCCACCTCATCCATCACAATTTCCCCAGTAATTGAGGCGCGCAAGCCTACCTTACCGTGAATGGTAGGGGCACTGAGGCCCTGGGTGCCTTTTTCTAATATAAAGCCACGAATCTTGCCATCATCCTCGCCGCCTACAACCTTGGCCCAGACCACAAATACATCTGCGATAGGCGAGTTGGTGATCCAGGTCTTGGTGCCGGTCAGTACATAACCGCCTTCGACTTTTTTGGCACGGGTTTCCATGCTGCCGGGGTCAGAGCCGTGGTTGGGTTCGGTCAGCCCAAAGCAACCCACCCATTCACCTGAAGCCAGTTTGGGTAGATATTTTTTCTTTTGCTCTTCAGTACCAAACTCGTTGATGGGGACCATCACCAGTGAAGACTGTACGCTCATCATTGAGCGGTAGCCGGAATCTACACGCTCTACTTCACGGGCAATGAGGCCATAGCAGACGTAGTTTAATCCCGAGCCGCCGTACTCTTCGGGGATAGTGGGACCTAATAAACCGAGCTCACCCATTTCTTTAAAGATGTTGACATCGGTTTCTTCGTGACGGAAAGCTTCGAGCACACGAGGCTCGAGCTTTTCTTGGCAGTATGCACGTGCGGCGTCACGAACCATGCGCTCATCTTCGGTGAGCTGGGCATCGAGTAAAAAAGGGTCTTCCCAATTAAATGTGGGTCTTGCTGACATAAGAACTCCTACTTTATTTCTATCAAGCAATTAAATGTATTTTATAACGAGTATCCGAGGCTCATCAGAGGCCAACTTATTGTGCCTGAGCCGCTGCTGTAATTTCTGCCAAGGTGCGTGTGGGGCTGATGGCCTCAGGATCAATAAAGCAATGAATAATTGCGGGCTTGCCGCTGGCCTGGGCACGTGCAAAAGCGGGGGCAAACTCAGCGGTTTGGGTAACGCGTTCGCCGTGGCCGCCAAAGGCATTGGCATAGGCAGCAAAATCCGGGTTTCTCAGTGCGGTGCCACTGGGGCGTCCAGGGTAATGGCCCTCTTGGTGCATGCGTATGGTGCCGTACATGGCGTTGTCGATGATGAGCACAATGATTGGTAAATCGTACTGTACTGCCGTTGCGAACTCTTGGCCATGCATCATGAAGCAGCCATCGCCGGCAAAGCAAACCACGGTCTTATCTGGGTGGATGCGTTTTGCCGCCACCGCCGCGGGTAAGCCGTAGCCCATTGAGCCCGAAGTGGGGGCCAGCTGGGTGCCGTATTTGCGGAAAGGATAAAAGCGGTGCACCCAAGTGGCGTAGTTGCCCGCACCATTTGCGAGGATGGCGTCCTCGGGGAGGGTTTCTGCCAAGTACTTGATGACCTCAGCCATCTGTAGATCCCCGGGACTTTGGATGCGCTCCGTATCAGTCCAGCGTTGGTAGCTGTCTTTGAGAGCATCAAAGGCGGGGTTATTGCGTTGGATACTGGCAGGCGTTTGAACGCTGTCATGCAAGGCTTGGACAAAATCTTTGGGTGCCGCACACAGTGCCAAATCAGCACTATAAACGCGATTGAGTTCCAATGGGTCGGGGTGGACGTGCGTCAGGTAGGTGTCCGGCCGAGGGATATCAAAAAGGGTATAACTCTGGCTGGGGACCTCTGACATGCGCCCACCTAGCAAGAGGACACAATCTGAGGCTGCAATATAGTTGAGCAAGTCTGGATTGGAGCCCAAGCCTAAATCGCCTACAAAATAAGGATGATCGGTAGGGAAAAGCATTTGGCGACGGAATTGCACAGCAACTGGTAGCTGCCATTGTTGGGCCAGTTGGGCAAATTGTGCGCAGGCCTCGGCTGACCAACGGCTACCCCCTAAAATTGCAATGGGTTGTTTGGCTTGTTGTAACCGGTCTAAAAAGGGTTGTAATTGAGCTGCCGAAGGCACTGTTTCAACCGGTTGATAATGGGGGGCAGGGGCCACCTGGGCGGTTTCTGTCAGCATGTCCTCAGGCAATGCAATGACGACGGGCCCAGGGCGCCCGGAGGTGGCCACATGAAAAGCCCGCGAAATAATTTCCGGGATGCGTTCGATGTGATCGATCTCTGTCACCCACTTGCATTGATCGCCAAAAACCCTTTTGTAATCCATCTCTTGAAAGGCCTCGCGCTCACGCATGTCACGCTGGATTTGCCCCACAAAGAGGATCATGGGCGTGGAATCTTGCTTGGCGATATGAACGCCGGCATAGGCGTTGGTCGCCCCAGGGCCTCGTGTCACCATGCAGATGCCTGGTTGGCCCGTCAGCTTGCCATAGGCCTCGGCCATCATGGCGGCACCGCCTTCTTGGCGGCAAACGGTCAGAGAAATATCAGCGTCGTGCAGACCATCTAAAACTGCCAGATAGCTTTCACCAGGTACACAAAATACCTGCTCTACGCCTTGTTGTTTGAGCTGTTCAACCAAAATATGTCCACCTAGGCGTGGCATTGTTTTACCCTCATTTGGCATAAAATGAATAAACTGACTTCTTCTAGCTTATTTGCATTAAACGCAATTATCAATTGATTTATTTGCACACTATCGTGTTATCTTTGCATGTATTCAGGCACAGGTTGATCATGTCACTGTTTTTTTCCCAGCAGCTGTAAATAATCTAGGGATAACCCTTAGTTGCTGGGAGCCATAGGTGAAGGAGTGAGGATGCGTTTGGGTATTCCCAGTTTAGGGGCATTGCAGGCCTTTGAAGCCACCGCTCGATTGGGGAGTTTTTCTCGTGCGGCAGAAGAGCTGTCTCTATCTCATAGCGCCGTTTACCGGCAAGTCACCAATTTAGAGGAAAGCTTGGGGGTGGCGCTGTTTGTGCGGGTCCGTCGACGTTTGGCATTGACGGATGCAGGGCGTGAGTACGCAGCGCGTATTCGGCGCCATTTAGAACAGTTGGAAAAGGATACCTTGAGTTTGATCTCACGGGCCGCGATGGGCCGGAGCTTGCATATTGCGGTGCTACCCACCTTGGCCACGCATTGGCTGTTGCCGCGCCTGAATAGATTCTTGCATGAGCATCCGGATATTACGGTCAATCTCTCGACACGGACGTTGCCATTCAAGTTTAGCGATCACCCCTTTGATGCCGCCATATATCATGCGGCGCAGTTGTGGCCAGGGACGCGGGGCAGTGCTTTATTTGCGGAGGAAAAGTTGGTGCCTGTTTGTACTGCTACGGCATGGCAGCAGGCCAACCAGCAGCTGGATCAACTGGTGCATTTTCATATGGCATCGCGCCCGGACGCCTGGCGGGATTGGTATCGTAGTCAGGGGTATGGGGATTTGCCTGCGATGAGTGTGGGGCCCCGTTATGAGTTGTTTTCGATGATTTTAGCCGCTGTGCGGGCCGGCATGGGGGTGGGGTTGATCCCCTGGTTTTTAGCTCGTGAGCATTTAGATTCTGGTGAGCTGATTCGCCCTGTCCCGCATGTGTTGCGCGTGCCTGAGCGGTATTTCTTTAGCTATCCCACCGAAAGCGAGCCCGAGCCCGCTTTATTAGAGCTCGAGCGTTGGTTAGTGGGGGCAGCATAGGGCCCCGTTGTTAGCGAAAGACGATGGTGCGCTGACCATTGAGCAAAATACGGTGCTCAACATGGGCTTTGACGGCACGGGACAGCACCAAAGATTCAATGTCACTGCCTACACGGGTGAGGTCTTGGGCACTCATGGTGTGGTTGACATGGGCAATGTCCTGCTCAATGATGGGGCCTTCGTCCAAGTCTTTGGTCACATAATGCGCTGTGGCCCCAATGATTTTTACACCGCGTGCATGGGCCTGGTGATAGGGGCGTGCGCCTTTAAAGCTGGGTAAGAAACTGTGGTGAATATTGATGGCCCGGCCAGACAGTACCTCGCAGGCTTGAGGGGTCAATATCTGCATATAACGTGCCAATACAACCAAATCGATGTTGAGCTCATCGACTAGATTAAGTATTTGTTGTTCTTGCTGCACCTTGGTTTCAGAGGTCACGGGGAAATGGTAATAAGGAATACCGTAGGATTTCACCATGTCTGCATGTGTTTCGTGGTTGGAGGCCACTGCAGCAATATCGACTGAGAGTTGGTTTTCACGCCAGCGAAAGAGCAGATCATTGAGGCAATGCCCCTGTTTGCTCACCAATAACAAGAGACGGGCGGGGCGTTGTGCATCGTAAAAATGTGCATCCATATTGAATGCGCGCGCCACAATATCAAACCGCTCGCGCAGAGTGTCGGGCGCGCTGGGGGCAGGTAGCCCAAAGTGGATGCGTAAAAAGAACTGCTTGGTCTCAGGGTCACCGTACTGTTGTGCCTCGAGGATGTTTCCTTGTTGTTTCAGTAGCCAGCCACTGACTGCGTGCACAATGCCGGTACGGTCGGCACATGAGAGGGTGAGGATATAGTCGTGCATCTTGTAAAAAAACCTGTGATTACGCAAATAATGAAAAATAAAAATTGAATGAAAATATTTTATAAAAGCTGCTGATGTACATATTCACCGATGGCCAGACAGGCGGTCAGCCCGGGGGACTCAATGCCATACAGTTGTACGAGGCCGGCGATGTGATGATGTTCAGGGCCTAGGATCTGAAAGTCAGCGGCGGCCTCGCCGGGGCCGGTGACCTTGGGTCGAATACCGCAAAAATCAGGCTGTAAGCGATCCTTTTGTACCCCCGGCCAGTAATGACGAATGGTGTCATAAAAAAGTGCCTGTCGGGTGGGGTCAGGATCATAATTGATTTCATCTATCCATTGCACATCCGGACCAAATCGTAGTTGACCAGCCAAATCTTGGCAGCTATGGATACCAAGACCATCGCTATTAGGCAAGGGGTAGATGAGGTGTGTAAATGGGTTGCCGCCTTGGTAACTAAAATACTGGCCTTTGCAGTATTGAGAGGGGATAGGGCTCGACGGGGTGAGCTCGACACCTAGCTGGGGGGCGTGTATGCCCGCAGCATTGATGAGGTATTGGCAATGCAGTTGGTAGTCTTGCTCTTTGATTTCAACAATAAAGCCGTTGTCTGCATGTCTGCGTAGCGCGGATACTGGGGTGTTTAGCACGACTTGAGTGCCTTGCTGCTCGCTGAGCCCCTGCAAACTGAGCATCAGGTGATGACTGTCAATGATGCCTGTAGAGGGGCTGTACAGCGCGGCATCACAGCGTATTTCAGGCTCGATGGCACGGACCTGGTCGGCGTCGAGCTGCTCGAGATCGTGCAGGCCGCAGGCCGCTGCATTGGTGTGCAGCTGTGTCAGCCGTTGATAGCCCTCATCTCCATGAGCGATGATCAGCTTGCCGATGCGTTGATGGGGGACATGATAGCGCTGGCAGAAATCATAAAGCAGTGCTTTACCGCGCAGGCAGAGGCGTGCTTTGAGGCTATCTTTGGGGTAATAAATGCCGGCATGAATCACCTCTGAGTTGCGCGAGCTGACCTCAAAGCCAATATGTGCGTGTTGTTCCAGTACCAGCACCTCTCGGCCTTGCTGGCTCAGTGTGTGGGCAATGGCCAAGCCCACAACGCCCGCACCAACAATAACGCATTCAACATCATACATAAAAAAACCTCACCCACAGAACGCTCTGTGGCAGTGTCATTAAAAGAGCACTTTTAGCCTCTAAGCGAAGGCTAAAGCAAATTAGGGACCCAAGCGAGTGACTTTCCAACCGCCGCGTTGATTGGGGGTAAAGGCAAAGCGATCGTGCATACGATCGGTGCGTCCTTGCCAAAATTCAATATATTTAGGCTGTAGATAATACCCTCCCCAAAAAGGAGGGCACTCGGGCTCAGCACCGAATAAACGTGCGTAGTGCGCGCTGCGCCTTTGTAGCTCGCCAGCGCGGATGGGCTGGCTTTGGGGAGAGGCCCACGCACTGATCTTGGAAGACAGCGGCCGACTCTGGAAATAGGCCTGAGATTCCTGGCGTGACATGCGCTTGACCTGCCCTTCAAAGCGCACTTGGCGTTGCATGGTGGGCCAAAAGAAAGACAGGCAGGCGCGCGCATTCATTGTCAGCTCTGCGCCTTTTCTAGACTCATAGTTGGTGTAGAAAGACAGGCCATTATCATCATAGCCTTTGAGCAATACGATACGCGCTGTGGGTTGCTGGTCAGTGCCTACCGTGCTCAGAGTCATTGCTGTGGGCTCAGGCGCATCGTTCTCCATTGCCTCATTT
>JAJYTK010000042.1 GCA_021793095.1 Pseudomonadota bacterium | reverse complement strand
TTGGCTTTTATCGCCGTGAATCGCCTCAGCCGCCAATTGATGACGGGCCAAATAACGTGCCACACGCTCTGCACCCGCGCGTGTATTGGTAAAGATAATGGTTTGTGACCAAGACTTTTCCTTGAGCAACTGGACCAATGCCGCCTGCTTGTCGCGACCTCGGACCTTGTATAGACCCTGCGTGACGGTATCTGCAGTGGTGTTACGGTGGGCCACCTCAATCTCAACAGGATGATTGAGGAAATCACGACTCAAGCGGCGAATCTCACGGCTAAAGGTCGCTGAAAACAACAGCCCCTGCCGCTGAGCAGGCAAGGTACGCACAATGCGCGATAAGTCGGGTAAAAAGCCCATATCCAGCATGCGATCCGCCTCATCTAGCACTAAAACACCAACCTGTGCCAAGGAAACGTGACGCTGCTCTATGTGGTCCAATAAGCGCCCAGGGGTGGCCACCAATACCTCGCACCCTTGTCTTAGGGCCTCGGTTTGGCTGTTCATATCGACCCCACCAAACACAACGGTACTGCGCAACGGCGTGTGCTGGCTATATTGCTTCACACTTTGGTAGACCTGATCGGCCAGCTCTCGGGTGGGGGTCAAAATCAGCGCCCGCACCGGATGGCGCGCCGGAGACATGCTGTGATTAGCCAGCGGCATTAGGCGATGCAATATGGGCAACACAAAGGCTGCGGTCTTGCCGGTCCCAGTTTGGGCAGCCCCCATCACATCGCGCCCTTGTAGCGCCACAGGAATGGCGCTGGCCTGGATGGGTGTCGGATGTTCGTAACCCAAGCCATCGATGGCCTTGAGCAAGTCAGGATGTAAACCGAAATCCGAAAACTTTTCTTCTGTCGGGGTCTGTGATGAATTTTCTGTAGAAGTCATTGATGTATCAGTGCGGCCTTTTAAATGTCAGCGGAGGTTATACCAATAGGGCTCTGAGCACCCAGAAGCAAACCATCCCACCCAACATCAAGTGCAATGCGTTACGCGTGCGCATAAAAAGTAAAACTGCCAAGGCGGCGGATACTATTTTTATAATCGCCTCGGTAGTGTAATAGCTGCCAGACAAAGGGAATAGCTCGGGAATAATAATGGCGACCAATGCGGCGACAGGCGCAAAACGCAAAGCATGTCGAACCGCCGGTGTCAATGGCAAATGGTCACCAAACAGAAAATAGCCTGCGCGCGTCAACAGGCTACACAATGCCAATAGTAAAATAGCCCCTAAGATATATGTCTGACTACCCATTATTGTACGCCTTTACGAGCATTTGCTAGTTGTTCTGCCACCACGCCTGCGACCATACCAGCAAAAACAGAGGCCACCAGCCCTAATCTCAGGGGTAATAACTGCCCTATCCAGGCGGTGCCCGCCGCCACAATCAAACAAATCAATAAACCACGCGTACTGACCAAAGGCACTAAAATCGCCAACAAGGCGAGGGTGGCGGCATAGTCTAAGGACCAAGACGGGGGAATAAGACCGGCAAAATAAATACCTGCTGCTGAAAACAGCTGCCAACTCAGCCAACCGGGGATGATCATGCCCAAAAAATACCACAGCTGATCGTGTGTGCCGCGTTTTTTGGCCTCGCCATACTGGGCCATAAACAAAGCAAAAGCGACATCACTGGTCAAAAAACCCAGAAATAAACGCTGGCGCCAATTGTAATGACGGAAAAAAGGCTGCAGCGCGGCCCCAAAAATAATAAACCGTATATTCACTACAAAACCGGCCGCGAAAATTAGCCAAAGCGGTGCTTGCGCCTCAAGCAGTGGCAATGCCGTCAACTGCGCGGAGCCGGCATAAACCAATAAAGTCATTGATAAGGCTTGTAGCTCGGACATGCCTGACTTAACCATAGCGATGCCGGTCACAAACCCCCAAATAGAAGTGGCCACCATCGCAGGCAGTACATGCCGCAACCCCAGACCAAAATGCCAGCGCTCTCGCGGTGTCAGATGCCAGCGCCAAAAACTATAATCCTGCACGCAAATACCCTGATTTGTAATAGTGGCTCTATGACAGTCTACGACAATTTGTCGTCTCTCGACAGAAAAGCAACCATACAGTGATCTCCCCGCTACATCTATTCTAAAGAGCTTGCTACAATAATACGGCGGTGCAACAACTGCCCGAGACTTATCTGTATTACTGTCTACTTGGCTCTATTTAATCTAGCTAGCGCCATTTGCTACATGCAAAGGAACAATCACATGAATCAACCCCACACCAAGGCCATTGATGTAGTGTATGTCGATGAAAGTGACTTGCCCGTATACTGCCCGGGGCCCAACTCTCCGCTTTGGAGCATGCATCCCCGCGTGTATATTGAAATAGAGACCTCTAAAAAAGCCCAATGTCCCTACTGCGGTGCTCAATACCAATTACGTCACACCCCCGCGACTGATACGGACAGTGAGGCAGACCATAATATTTCTGCTCCCTGATTTTGAGTTTACCTCGGTCATCCAGATGCTTCTGCATGGATAAGGCCGAGGCGATATCTTTGCCCAACCTTTCATTTATTTGCCTTCGTTTGTGACTGCGCGTCTTGATTCTACTGCTTGCCCTACCCCTTTTTGGTTATCCGGAGGGCATTTACAAACGATTTACAGCGCTTATTGCACCCGCCATCAACGCATCGCTTTTGTGCGCCAACGCGCCAACACTCCCGATGATGATTTCATTGATTTCGACTGGGCGGCCCCTGGTTTATTCCCCGAGCGTCTGCGCTCAGGGGCTTTGGTAAAAGCCGACGTTCAGCTGCGCCATACAGCAGCACGACGTTGGGGTACCGCCGAGGATTGGGCGCACCTCCCCGACCAAACAAGCACGCGCGCCTTACTGCTACTGCACGGCCTTGAGGGCAGCAGTAAAAGCCATTATGCACAGGCCATCGCACAGTATTTTCGTGCCCGCGGTTGGTGTGTGGTCATCGGCCATTTTCGAGGTTGCTCGGGGTTTCCCAACCGAATGGCGCGGGCGTATTATTCCGGCGACAGCACCGACGTTGATTTTATGCTGCAACACGTGCGCCAACATCTGCCCAACGCACAATGGCATGCGGTGGGCATTTCCATGGGGGGGAATGCATTACTTAAATATCTGGGCGAGCAAGGCCAAAATGCACGTTGGCTACAGGGTGCTGCCGCCATCTCGGCCCCATTAGATTTAGTGGCCTGTGGCGAGCAAATATCCAACAGTCTCTCTGGGCGTTTTCTATACAGCCCCCATTTCCTGCGCAGTATGAAGAAAAAAATCTTGGCCAAGACCCGTCGCTACCCCGGGCTGGTCGACTATATGCGCCTGAATCAAGCGCGCACGTTGCGCGATTTTGACGATTTATACACCGCTCCGATGCACGGCTATGTCAATGCTCATGATTATTGGCGCCAATGCTCTGCGCGCCCCCTGCTCAAGGATATTGGTATCCCTACCTTGATCCTCAACGCACGCAACGACCCCTTTATCCCGGTGTATTCCCTGCCTCAACCCCGTGAATGCAGTGCGACTATTGTGTTGCACCAACCTAAAACAGGGGGGCATGTCGGCTTTACCACCGGCCATTTCCCTGGTCACTTTCATTGGTTGCCGCAGCGTATTGCGCAGTTTTTTAATTCTTATAGCGACTGAGCATCTCGCGCTCGCGCTCCATGCGATCTTGTAGATCTCGAATCTCAACGTCTAATCGCGACTGCTCATAAAAATCATCGCTCATGTTACGCGCTTGGCGCAGCTGTTCTATCGCGACCGGTAAGGCACCTACCCGCTCGTAATACTCTGCCATCGCCTTGCGGGCGGCAATGGGCTGGCCGACACGCTCGTAGCTTTTAGCAATGCGTTGATACCAGCGGGGCTCATCGGGCCATTCGTCTATACGCGCCTGTAAAAAACGAATCACCTCATCATCCTGGCCCTGGGCTTGTAGTGCCTCAGTGTAAACCACCGCCAACGCCTGCTGATCAGACCAACGCTGCCATGCCTTTTGGGCGAGTTGTAATGCTTGCTGAGATTTGTTTTGGGCCATCAGCACCTCGATTTCAAGGATGTCTAAAGCTGCATTTTCTGCTTTGGTACGTGCCTGTTCAATCAACTGTAGACTGTCTGCGTATTCCTTGCGTTTGAATGCGACAAACGCCTTGCCATAGAGCGCTGCCGCCTGCTCTACGCTGCGATCGCCCTGGCTTTCTGCATCAAACTGCTGCAAAAGCTCTTGTAAAGGCATCCCGCCACGGGCCTGGACCACACGGGTGGCCGCGCGCACAAACCAGAAATCATCATTGCTGTAATAAGTATCCTGTCGCGGCGCATTGGCAATGCGGTTTTCAGCATCGGACTGACGCTGTCGGGATAACGGGTGGGTGCTGGCATAAGAGCCACGGGGCGGCTCATTGAGGCGGGAACTTTGCATCAGCCTCTGAAACATTTTGGCCATGCCCTGAGGGTCATACCCCGCCCTGCTTAGCATTTGAAAGCCAATCCTATCGGCCTCCTGCTCGGCCTGACGGGAAAAGCCCAGCTGCCGATCAATGGCCGCCGCCTGCCCAAAAGTGGCCACCCCCATCGCTAAATCTGCACTGCCGGATAAAGCTGCTAACAAGGCCCCCGCCAAAGCAGCCATCATGGCATGACTGGTTTGCGCACTTTGGGTCATCCCACGCGCAACGTGCCGCTGCCCAACGTGTGCAATTTCGTGTGCTAACACAGAGGCCAGCTCGGCCTCTGTGCGAGAGGTTGCAATCAATCCACTATTAATGCCGATATACCCGCCGGGCAAGGCGAACGCATTAATTGAGGGGTCACGTACCGCAAAGACACGGATGGTCTGATTGATATTCACCGGGGCCGCCTCAGCCAAACGCTGCCCCATATCTGTCAAGTACTGACGGATATAAATCTCATCAATATAGGTTGGGTCGCGCCGCCCCTCCTCCATGATGGCATCGCCCAGCATGGCCTCGACCTGCGGCGAGAGCTCGGCAGAAGAGGCCGAACCAATGGCGGGGATACCCACCGGCTGAGCCTGAGCAATCACAGGCTGCCATAACCAAATGGCAGCTGCCAACCACAACAACCAAATGCGCCCTTCGCGCCCTAAATAACGCAAAAAAGTATTCCGTTTGGGTGCCAAAGTGTGATTTCTTAGGTGTGTCATGATGCTTTGCACATTAGTTAAGGGGCCGCGGGGGCCTTGGGCTGCAACCAACGCGGGGCACTGACCTTGCCCTGTGCAGACAGGCGCAATACCGTGCGCAGCGCAAATACAATGCCCATGGTTTCTACCAGCCCTGCCGGTACCCACATGATGAGCCCGCCCATGGCCTGATCCTGTACCGCCGTGATGCTGGGAATCGCCCGGCCACACAAATCAAAAATGGGGTATAGATCATGATTGGTAAAGGCGATATACGCACCCGCCGCAATTTGAGGCGTCATGGTGATCAATGGCGAAATGACGCGCCCCCAGGGATTCATCGCGGCGGGCGGATATGGGCGTCGATCCAAGATGAGATTCCAATACATAAAGCCACTGATCACCACAGACCAATTCATAAATCGATATAAACGCCAATCGATCATAGAGTAGAACTGCGGGGTAGGCAGCAGCCAAATAATCACAAAGAAAATAAACAGAAAAGGGATCAGTATCGGGTGGGTACACCAGCGAATGCAGGTCTGCCCCAATGCAGTCTGATTAAAACGGCGCAACCGATGACGCCAAGACAAGGGCAAGCCCGCTCGCATCACCTGTCCTGGATAGGACAGCATCACCAAGAAAGGGGCCAAATGGTGCAAAAACAAATGCTGTATGCGGTGGATGAAAAACATGCGCTCGGCATAATAATCGACCCGCGTATGCAGGCAGATATAGAGCATGATCACGCCGATAAAAAACAGCCAACGCCGCTGCGCATTCACATGGTGAACTCGACAGCCACGCACAAACAAAAAAATCCCTATAATGAACAGAGTGAGTAGCGTGGGCGAGGGCTCCCAAGGAGTCGCCCAATCAATGATCGTCTCGACGGTTTCGTTTTGTAGACTCGATATCACACTGCTTTCCTGCAAATTTGCTTTGATGCCCTACCTATAGGTAGGATAATGCTTTCTTTGACACCGTGCAGGCAAATATGTTCCTGTACGTGCCGCTATGGACCATTCCTCATCCCCACAGAGTGCGCTTATGAGCAACGCCGACTTTGATCTTGCAATATGCGGTGCAGGGCCCACGGGCTGTGCATTGGCACTCTTACTTGCTAAATATAGCCCAAACCCCGAGCGCATCGCACTGATCGGCCGCCGCCCAACAGGGGATCAGCCCGCCTCAGACCCCCGCGCCATTGCCTTGAATCACGGCAGTCGGCAGCTATTAAAGTCTATTCAAGGCTGGCCCGGGCACAGTGCTGCCATCCAAACGGTGCACGTTTCTCAACGCGGATACCTGGGGCGAACCCTGATTGAGGCCGAGGATATGGGGGTGCCTTCATTGGGTGCCGTGGTGAGTTATGATGCACTCATACAACAACTCCATCAGGCCGTGGCCCAAACTGCGATTCATTTTATACAGTCGCCCACAGCCGTCACCCCACGTGCCGGGCAACCGGTCCATATAGAAATCCCAAACGAGAGCGCCACCTTGCTCAGCGCGCGCATGGCGGTACAGTCCGACGGCCACCAACCGGTGGGGCTGGCTCGCGATTACCAACAACATGCCGTGCTGGCGACGCTCAAGGTCTCTCACCCCGTGCAGGGGCGGGCCTACGAGCGATTTACTCAAACCGGTCCCTTTGCTTTATTACCGCACCCTCAATCCGATCAGCACTATGCGCTGGTGTGGTGCCTGGACCCGATGCAGGCCCAATACCATCACGCTCAGCCGGCGGCTGCCTTTGAGCAGGCAATAGAGCAAATCTTTGGCCCATGGCTCGGACGCCTTGAGCTGGCCAGTGAGCGTTTTGTATTTCCCCTCAGTTTGCATGCAGGGGCGCATTCCGTAGCGGCCCGCATTATTGCGATTGGCAATGCTGCTCAAACCATGCATCCCGTCGCCGGCCAAGGGCTCAACCTGGGCCTGCGCGACGTGGCTCAGCTCGCGCAAACCTTGCGTACCTGGTTGGCGCAGCCCGAGCAGGACCCCACCCCTCTGCTGGATGATTTTATTCGCCAACGTCAACCCGATCGCTGGCTGACCATCGGGGTGACCGATACTCTGGCGCGTGTCTTTACCGCCCCCAGCAGCCTCGTGCATCATGCACTGGGGCTGGGACTATTGGGCTTAGATGTGTTGGCGACGCCCCGCCGTGGTTTTACCCGTCATCTTTTACAGGGGCTCCGTCGCTAGGCTGCTTTGAGGACAAAGGTTAATTGACATGCAGATTGGTCCATGGAAATTCAGTAATCGGGTTTTTGTTGCCCCCATGGCAGGGGTGACTGACCGCCCCTACCGACGTCTATGCAAGGCGCTTGGCGCTGAATATGCGGTCTCTGAAATGGCCGCCAGCAACCCACAGCTGTGGGATACCGTTAAAACCGCACGCCGTTTA
>JAJYTK010000041.1 GCA_021793095.1 Pseudomonadota bacterium | reverse complement strand
GGTACGGCGGGTTAGTTGAGTCTTTGGTCTCGCATTAAATGACGAGGTTTGACGGAGTAAACAATGAATACCGCAGCGGTACAGCAGGTAAAGCGGCCTTTGCCAGAGGGATTTATTCAAGCCCTACAGGACAAGTTCGGAGAGCGATGTAGCTTGACACCTGCGGTCCTTGAGCAGCATGGCAGTGATGAGTCGCCCTATCCTACGATGGCCCCCGAGGCTGTGATTTATGCGCACAGCACTGATGAGGTCGCCTGGGTCGCACATCATTGTCATACGCACCATGTGCCATTGATTCCGTATGGTGCGGGTACTTCGCTAGAGGGGCATGTATTGGCCATCCAAGGGGGGATTTCTTTGGATTTGTCCGAAATGGATGAGATCCTGGCAATCCATGCCGAGGATTTTACCGCCACGGTTCAGGCAGGGGTCAGACGGGAGTCTCTCAACGCCGCCCTGGCCGAAACAGGTTTGTTTTTTCCTATTGACCCCGGCGCCAACGCTACCCTAGGTGGGATGTCTGCAACACGTGCTTCTGGCACCAATGCTGTGCGGTACGGGACAATGCGTGAAAACGTACTCAATTTGACCGTTGTTATGGCAGATGGTCGTATCGTGCGTACGGCCCAACGGGCTAAAAAATCATCTGCTGGTTATGATTTAACGCGCTTATTCATTGGTAGCGAGGGCACTCTTGGCATTATTACCGAGCTGACCGTGCGCTTGCATCCATTGCCCGAGGCAGTTTCTGCAGCCGTCTGTCATTTTCCAACGGTAGCAGATGCGGTTCAAACCGTGATCGAGGTCATTCAGATGGGCATTGATATTGCCCGTGTTGAATTCATGGATGTGCAGGCCGTGCGCGCGACCAATGCATACAGCAAGCTCGATTTATTAGAAAAGCCGTTGTTGCTCTTTGAGTTTCATGGCAGTCCGAGCGCGGTCCAAGAGCAGGCTGAAATTGTTCAAGAGATTGCGCAGGTCAACCAAGGCATGGATTTCGATTGGGCAGATCAGCCCGAGGACCGTTCGCGTTTGTGGGCGGCGCGCCATCAAGCCTATTTTGCTGGGCTGCAACTACGCCCCGGGGCGGTATCCAGCACAACAGATGTGTGCGTACCTATTTCAGAGTTAGCCCAATGCGTCGTTGAGACGGCCGAAGACATGGCACAGGCACCTTTCCCAAGCACGATTTTAGGGCATGTGGGCGATGGCAATTTTCATGTGTTAATGCTGCTGTCTCCTGATGATCCTGCCGAGTGGCAAGCCTCTGAGCAACTCAATCACCGTATCGTACAGCGCGCATTGCGTGCGGGGGGCACGTGTACCGGCGAGCACGGCGTGGGTTTGCACAAGCGTGAATTCTTGCCCCAAGAGTTCGGCGACAGTGCTATTGACGTCATGCAGCAAATTAAGCAAAGTCTGGATCCCCATAATATTCTAAATCCAGGCAAAATTTTCTTTTCTACCGAGTGATTCTTTTGGGGCCACGAGTTTTCCGTTTATGTCCAAATCGTTTAGTAAAGAGCGTGTTGTTGTGGGTCTGTCCGGAGGCGTTGACTCAGCCATTACGGCATGGCTACTCAAGCAACAAGGTTATGAGGTCGTTGGCCTGTTTATGAAAAACTGGGAGGACGACGATGACAGCGAGTACTGCTCTACTCGCCAAGACTGGATCGATGCTGCCAGTGTCGCCGATTTAATCGGCATTGAAATTGAGGCGGTTAATTTTGCCGCTGAGTACAAAGATCGCGTTTTTGCCGAATTTTTACGCGAGTATTCTGCAGGTCGTACACCCAATCCAGATGTATTATGTAATGCCGAGATCAAATTCAAGGCATTTTTAGATCATGCGATGCAGCTAGGTGCTGAGCATATTGCGACCGGGCACTACGCGCGTGTGCGCGAGGTTGATGGGCAGTTTCAGCTGCTCAAAGGGTTAGACAAGAGCAAAGATCAAAGCTATTTTTTGCATCGTCTGAATCAAGAACAACTGGCACGTACCATTTTTCCCTTGGGGGAATTACAAAAAACTGAGGTTCGCGATATTGCCGCCAAGCTGGATCTGCCCGTGGCACAGAAAAAAGACTCTACAGGTATTTGCTTTATTGGCGAACGCCCCTTTAGGGAGTTTTTAAACCGTTATTTACCTACCGAGCCTGGTCCCATCAAAGATGACCAGGGCAATATTATTGGTGAGCATATCGGCTTGGCATTTTATACCTATGGTCAACGCCGTGGGTTGGGTATTGGCGGGATTAAAGGGCGCCAAGGTGCAGATGGCACTTCGGGGGCTTGGTATGTGGCACGCAAAGATATGGCCGCCAATACACTTTATGTTGTTGAGGGCTCTGATCATCCTTGGCTTTATCAGCCCGAGTTGGTGGCCGAGCAGGCCAGCTGGATTGCGGGTCACCCCCCGGTGCAGGATGACTATGGTGCCAAGGTCCGCTACCGACAGCCCGATACACCGTGCCAGCTAGTGCAGGCCCAAGATGAACAATTCACACTGCGATTCACCACCCCACAATGGGCAGTCACCCCTGGGCAGTCAGCGGTACTGTACGATGGTGATATTTGTTTGGGTGGTGGGATTATTACATAAGGTTTAAATAACAATGACCATCGGTTTTTTCATTGCCCTGCTCGGGCTAGGGGCCTTTGTGGGTTTTGCAGCGGGTCTGCTTGGCATTGGGGGCGGCATGATGCTGGTCCCTTTTTTGAACTATATGCTGCCGCGCATTGGTATCCCCCAAGATTTAGCGGTTCATGCGGCGATCGCCACGGCAATGGGCACCATTGTATTTACCTCGCTCTCGAGTATGCGTGCCCATCAAAAACATCGGGCGATTCATTGGGATGTTGTGAAGTTAATGGTGCCTGGGGTTATTTTAGGCGGCTTTGTTGCGGGGGGCACTATTTTTGCCATGATCAGCAACGAGCTGTTGGCCATTATCTTTGTGTCCTTTGTCTATATTTCAGCATTTCGTATGCTGCATAAGAGCAAGCCGGATGCCGCCCCCGTGTTGCCTCCTAAATGGGTCACCGCGGCTTTTGGTTTTGTTGTGGGGGTGATCTCGGGCTTATTAGGGGCAGGGGGCGGGTTTTTATCCGTGCCTTATTTAGTGCGTGCCCGACTGCATATGGCACAGGCGGTGGCAACCTCAGCGGCGTTGGGCTTTTTTATTGCGCTGTCTAACAGCTTGGGCTATGTGTGGTCTGGTTACGAAACGACCAAAAATATTCCCGGCATGCTGGGGTATAACTACTGGCCGGCGTTGATTACACTCACCGTCATGAGTGTGCTGACCGCTCCCTTTGGGGCTGCTGCAGCGCACCGCTTGCCCGTGAATCACCTCAAGCGTATTTTTGCTGGGTTGCTATTTATTTTGGGTACTCAGATGATCTATGAGACTTTTTTCGTCCGCGGCTGAGGTTGATATAAAGAGGGGGTTGGATATTTAAATCTGCCCCCTAAGGCAGGCAAAGCGGTTAAAGGTAGCCGTAGGGGACTGGTCTCTTAGGGTTGGGTTTGTATGAAAGAAGGGCGCTGGTAGAGCTTGTCGCACAGCCGCGCTAATTGTTCGTGTTGGGCGCGCCAGTCGAGATCTTTAAAGCGCAGGTCGAGATAGCCGAGGGCACAGCCGACGGCAATATCCGCTAGGCTAAAATTAATCCCCGAACAAAATGAGTTTTCACCCAATTGAGTCTCTAGATAAGCCAGTGTGCGCGTGATTTTTTCTTGTTGGCGGGCGATCCAAGCAGGGTTTTGCTGATGGGTAGCACGTTGATTCTTTTCGATGTGGATACTGATGGCGGCATCCATGAGGCCATCTGCTGCGGCCTCCCAGAGTTTGACCAGCGCTCGATCACGACCGGTTTGGGGCAGTAGCCGACTGACGGGCGAGAGCGTATCCAAATATTCGACGATGACGCGCGAATCAAATAGGTTTCCAAAATCATCTATGGCCAGGCAGGGAACCTTGCCAAGAGGATTGTGTTCGGTGATGATGGCGTCTGCACTCCAAACATCGTCAATGACGAGTTCGTAGTCGAGTTTTTTTTCCGCCATGACCACGCGTACTTTGCGAACATACGGACTAGTTAGAGAACCGATGAGTTTCATATATATTTTTAATTGATTGTGTGCCTCTCAAAGTATATCAAGATGGCTATATAAAGCACGGCAACGGTCTTGCAGGGATGGTTTTATAGGGCTTTTTGGACTGAACTGTGGTTTATTCGTCATCATCCGCGCGAAAATCCCTGCAGTGTTAGAATATCGTATTTACATTTTCAATTGATTGAGTTATGCGCATCGCAGAAACACTTACCCCTTTAAATGCTTTGTCTCCCATTGATGGTCGTTATGGCCGTGCCACTGAATCTTTGCGCCCCTTTTTATCCGAGGCGGGATTTATGGCCCATCGAGTTGAGGTCGAGGTTGCTTGGTTAATCGCTTTGTCAAAAGCCGGGTTGCCCGAGTTGCCTCGCTTTAGCCCCAAAGGTGAGGCGTTTTTACGTCAGTTGGTGACCCAGTTTAGCGAACAAGATGCTGAGCGTATCAAAGAGATCGAGCGCGTCACTAACCATGATGTTAAGGCTGTCGAATACTGGCTCAAAGAGCACATCAGCAAAGAGCCCGATTTGCCTGAGGCGGCCGAGTTTATCCACTTTGCTTGCACTTCCGAGGATATTAATAACACCTCGCATGCTTTGATGTTGACACGAGCTCGGGATCAGGTGGTGTTGCCCGCCTTGCATGATTTATATCAAAAAATCGCAGCCATGGCGCATACGTTTGCACATCAGCCCATGTTGGCGCGCACGCACGGTCAACCGGCCAGCCCGACAACCATGGGCAAAGAGTTTGCTAACGTGGCCCATCGTTTGGGGCGCGCCATCAAAGCAATTGAGCAGGTCCAAGCGACGGCCAAGTTAAATGGTGCCACCGGTAATTACAACGCCCATATGGCCGCCTACCCCGAGGTTGATTGGCCTAATTTTAGTCGTGCAATTATTGAGGAATTGGGATTAGAGCAAAACCCTTTGACCATTCAGATTGAGCCCCATGATTGGATGGCCGAGCTCTTCCACGCATTGATGCGTTTGAATACCGTCTTGCTGGATTTTAACCGCGATATTTGGGGCTATATTGCTTTGGGCTTTTTCAAGCAACGTCTCAAAGAGGGCGAGGTCGGTTCCTCGACGATGCCGCACAAGGTAAATCCCATTGATTTTGAAAACTCAGAGGGTAATCTCGGCTTGGCGAACGCTTTGCTTGGACATTTGGCAGAAAAATTACCGGTTTCTCGTTGGCAGCGTGATTTGTCGGATTCGACTGTGTTGCGCAATTTGGGCGCCGCGATGGGCTATTGCATGATTGCCTATAGTGCTTGTTTGCGTGGTTTAGAAAAACTCGAGCTCAACCAAGAGGCCATCGATGCGGATATTGATGCCTGCTACGAAGTATTGGCCGAGCCCATACAAACGGTGATGCGTCGTTACGCGGTAGAAAACCCTTATGAGCAGCTTAAAGAGTTGACCCGCGGTAAAGCAATCACCCAAGAGGCGTTGACTGAGTTCATCAAGGGGCTGGATATCCCTGCTCCGGCCAAGGAAGAACTCCTCTCTTTAACGCCACGGCGTTATATTGGTTTGGCAAGCCAGTTAGCTTTGCAGCTGCCTGCGCAGCTCTAAAAGGCACGCGCCTGCTTGGCGCATTATCGTCAGGCAGGGGACTGCTTCCGTTTTGTGGATTTTTTGTTGGTGGATTGGTTTTGGTCGAATTTGTCACTTCAAGCAAGCTCCCCACCCCTTGGGGGGTGTTTCGGTTGCATGTGTTTCTCGAGTCAGAAACGCAGCGTGAGCATATTGCACTTACTTACGGTCAATGGAGTGCCCAAGACGCAGTGTTATTGCGGGTGCATTCAGAGTGCTTAACCGGGGATGCGTTATTTAGCATGCGTTGCGATTGCGGCCCGCAACTGCAGTTGGCCATGCAACGTATTGCTGAGCAGGGCCAGGGGGTTGTGCTTTATCTACGCCAAGAGGGGCGTGGCATTGGTCTGTTGAATAAGATCCGTGCTTATGCCCTCCAAGACGAGGGGTACGATACCGTGCAGGCAAATGAGCATTTAGGGTTTGCTGCCGATATGCGTAACTACGAGGTCTGTTTGCCCATGTTGCAGCATTTGGGCATTGAGCATGTGCGCCTAATGACCAATAATCCTCGCAAGGTGCAGGCGTTAAGTGATCTAGGGGTTGATGTCGTTGAGCGTGTACCCCATGAAATACCCGCTAATCCCCATAACAGTCATTATTTACAAACCAAGGCGGCGCGTTTGGGCCATTTACTGGGCCAGGATTTTCCTCAGCATGTCGCGGTTTCGTATGATGAGGTGTTGTTTAGCGAAAAAGATTCTCCGGCAGCCAGTAAATAGAGTTCGTAAAGCAGTCAAAAATGGCAGCACGAGGTGCTGCCATTTTTTATGCGCATCACTGATACAGGGGCTTTTTATGCGGCCACCTTCTCAATTCGCGCGGGTAGCCCTTGGCGCACGGCCGCACCAGATACCCAGTCGATCCACACGTTTTTGTCTTGTCGCGTGGTGTCCTGAAAGCCTAGGTCGTTGAGGTTAATCCCGGCACCTATATTGGGGTTATGGGGCATGGCTTGGCCATCGACGTAGTGCACACGGGCCCCCAATTCTTTGTGTCCATAGCCGTGTTCCACAGCGATGGCCCCGCGCATGACCCCATCGCGCAGCATGGCCACTGCCTCAACGCTGTTACCGGGGGTGCTGATACGGACCTTGTCGCCATTGCGGATGCCAAGTGCTTTGGCGTCTGCAGGGTGAATGGACACCGGGTTGTGTGGATGCACCTGCCGGAGTCGGTCGACCCCGATGGCGATGGAGCTCATGATATTGGATTTATACGAGCTGAGTAAGAACGGCCATTTTTCTTCGGGGTAAATTTCCCTCATTGGGGTGCCGTCTGCCATGCGCGTGGGGTACCAAGTGGGACATCCAGAGAATTTTTCGCCCGTCATAGAGTAAGTCAATGTGGCAAGTTCTTCGTCCCAGATGGGCAGCATGTCCAGATGGGCATGTTTGAGATGGTTGCCTTCCCATGCATCTTCCACTCGGTCAAAACGCCCACCGCGGGTCATGAGCATGGCTACTTTGAGCCATTCTTCTTCTTTTAGATGGGCCTTGATGAGATCCCATTTTTTATCCACGCCAGTCAGCTGCATGTCTTTAGCGCTGGCATCTGGGACGGGGCGGCCCATGGCATAGGCTACATTAGCAAACCCACGCAGGTAGAAGTCTTGGGCGGTATGGATGGGATAGCGCTGATCACTATGAGGATCACCAATTGCATCTTCACCGAAGCCGGGCATCCCAAGACGCTTGGCCACCTCGATGAAAAACATCTCGATGCTAATGGGTTCTCCAGATTGTGTCCGATCCACTTTGGGCTCGACGACTGGCCAGCGCAAAGTGGAGGTTTTGGCAATAACATCTGCCCAAGGGGCAGAGGTGCCCCAGCTCTCGTAAGTCACGGTGTCGGGGACGATGTAATCTGCCAATGCGGTGGTTTCATTAATAAAGGCATCCACGCAGACGATCAACGGCAGCTTTTTGGGATCTTGTAGATCCTCATAAAGCGTATTACGCAATCCAGCAATACCATAAATAGGATTGCCCATATGATTGATCCAGGCTTTGGCTCGGTAAGGGTAGCCTGCAATACCAGCGGCAACCATTTCGGTACTCAAGCCGCCAACCAAAGGATACCAAGGAGCCTTGGTGGGGTAGGGAGACTCACCCGCGGCCACTTTGTTTTTATATTCTGAGCTGTTTTCATAGGCCATACGGGTGCGCGACAAGGCCAACCCCTGAGGGGCTTTTTGGCCAGGAAAACGGA
>JAJYTK010000040.1 GCA_021793095.1 Pseudomonadota bacterium | reverse complement strand
GATTTCATCCTCGCGCAGGGCCTCCCAAGCCCGACCGATAGGCATACGAATGAGGCGATTGGATACAAACAAAGTGATCAGTGCCAAAATTAACGCCAAAATATACAAATAAACAATGACGTCAAAGTTATTAAACTTCCAGCCTAATAATTCATGAAATGTGGTTTGCCCCTCGGGCGCACGGCGGGTCATAGGAAACCCAAAAAAAGTAGGCTTAGGAATTCCAGCAATGCCATCCGGCCCCCCTGTCACGGGATAAAGGTTGATCAGCAGGAGTCGAATAATTTCCCCAAAACCCAAGGTGACAATAGCCAGATAATCACCGCGTAAGCGCAATACCGGAAAACCAAGTAAATAACCAAACAGTGCCGCCATGGCTCCCGCAGCGGGCAATGAAGCCCAAAACCCCCAATCAGCCCAATGGTAAAGCAAGGCATAGGTGTAGGCGCCAACAGCATAAAAGCCCACAAAACCTAAATCGAGCAAGCCTGCAAACCCCACCACAATATTGAGCCCCAAAGCGAGCATCACATAAATAAGTACCAGAGTGGCAATGTCGACTTGTGCCCGGCCTGCAAAAAATGGCCAAATCATAGCCACTAACACCAACAGCAAAATCAAAACATTGCGCAGTCGGGGCGCCATGCTGGGTAATTCAAACGGCTTAAGGCGGGTTTGTAATGGTTTTAATAAATAAGGCCGTAACAGCTGAACAGTAAAAACAGCCAGCATACCGCCCCAAATATAATCCCATCGTGTCTCTAGATGGATAGTGGCGCCGGCTCGAATAATTTGAAAGCCAAAGATCGGTGCAATGATCACCCCTGCCACGACCGCCGCAAACAAGGCATGAAAGAAGCGATTGGTACTCATACTTTTTCCACCTCTGGCTTACCTAATAGTCCGGTGGGACGGAAAAGCAGGATCAGAACTAAAAGCAAGAAAGCAACAATATCTTTGTATTGAGAAGAGATATAAGCCGCTGCAAAGGTCTCAGCAAGGCCAAGCACGACCCCACCCAACATGGCGCCGGGAATACTGCCAATACCACCAAGCACAGCAGCTGTAAATGCCTTGATGCCAGCAATGAAACCGATAAAAGGGTTGAGCTTACCAATGGCTAGGGCAATCAATACACCGCCTACAGCAGCCAGCATGGCCCCGATTACAAAAGTAAAAGAAATCACTCTATTGGTATCAATGCCCAGCATGTTGGCCATGCCTAAATCTTGCGAGCTGGCTCTAGACGCCCGCCCCATACGGGAAAACTTGATATACAGGCTCAAAGCAATCATGAGGACCACAGTCACCCCAATGATCAAAATACGCGAATACGCCGCGCTAAATTGAAACATGTCGCCAATGGGGATACGTAATGAGCCAGTAATCAAAGCAGGCACCGCCATATCGCGGGCACCTTGGCCTAAGGCCACCCAGTTTTGTAAGAATATCGACATCCCGATGGCAGAAATCAAAGGGACTAAACGCGGGCTGCCCCGCAACGGTGCATAGGCAATTTTTTCAATGGCAAAGCCATAGGCAGCGGTGACCGCTACAGCAACGAGCAGCATCAGTGCAATGATGATGGGAATAGGCACCCCAGATTGGGTCCCTATCGCTGCCAAAGTCACTAACCCAGCATAAGCGCCAACCATATAAACCTCGCCATGGGCGAAGTTAATCATGCCGATAATGCCATAAACCATGGTGTAGCCAATGGCAATTAGGGCATAAATGGCACCTAAAGAAATGCCATTAAACAGCTGCTGAAAGAGCTGTGGAAGAAACTCTGCCATTTTTAGCCTTTTATTTTGTGTGTTTATTGAGTAAAGCGCATCCCAATAAGAATAGCATTCTGTGCCTAATTGCGTACATTTGTCACTCAGTGATGATCCTAGGTGATTTTCTTAAAACAAAACAGCCGCACAGGAGGCGGCTAAACTGCAAAACCATCACTAATCCCCAGGGCGAGCGAGATTCCACATCAGTGCTCTAAAGGGCGCCAGCATCAGAGTGTTGAGGGCGAGTTTCACGATGAGATCCCCAACTAATAATGTATGCCATGGCATGGTGGTCCCAGCAAATGCCACACTAAAGAAAACAAATGTGTCTAATGTGGCGCCAGCAACTCCCCCCACAAAAGGGGCTTGCCACCAACTGCGATGACGCAGACGATCAAAGACGTAAATATCGCAGAGCTGAGCACTTAAAAAGGCGGTGCCTGAGGCCAATGCAATACGGGGAGATGCCAACCATGCGGAAATAATTAGAGCAGCCACAAAACCCACATACGCTACGCGTCGAGCAGCCGCAGGTCCAAAGCGTCGATTGAGTACATCCGCCACCAAAAAAGCAATGGGATAAGTCACTGCCCCCCACGTCAACCAATTATTAATGGGGTACTGCACCAACACATTAGAAGACACCACAATCAGTATCATGATCCCGATGGCGAGCATCAACTGCTGCCAGCCCATCGGCTCGAAACGCAAAGAAGTCCCTTTAGTCATCGACGGTGTATCCCTCAGTGTTAACGAGAAAACTCATCAGCCATTGCTTGGGCCCGCTTTTGAGCGGCCTGCATCGCCTGAGCCACAAGCTCTTTGAAATGCCCTTGCTCGAATACCGATAACGCAGCTGCCGTGGTTCCTCCCTCGGAAGTCACGTTGTGACGCAATTGTTCAATGCTGCTATTTGATTGAGCAGCTAATGACACCGCTCCTTTAACGGTTTGTAATGCCAACGCACGCGCCTGCTCGGCGTCTAAGCCCAACGATTGCCCGCCCTCGATTAAGGCCTCTAAAAACAAAAACACATAAGCTGGCCCACTGCCTGACAATGCCGTCACGGCATCTAAGGCAGTATCATCTGCCACCCACACCACCGAGCCAACCTGAGCCAAGAGATGACTGGCGATTTCTTTTTCGTTTTCATAAACACCCGCTAAGGCGTGCATTCCCGTCACCCCTTGTTGAACCAAAGCTGGGGTGTTGGGCATACAGCGAACCACACGCTGGAAGGGTTGCTCTGGGGTGCCCAACCACTGGCTGATATCAGTTGCTCGGATGCCTGCCGCCAGACTCAAAACCAATGTATCTGGGCGCAAAAAAGGACGGCTGGCAAGCACAACCTCTTTTAATTGCTGCGGTTTCACAGCAAAGACCCAGATATTGTACTTGCTCAACGCTACATCTGCGCCCTCGGCCACTGCGGTGCCTGCTGTCTGCCAAGGCTCACGTGCGGTCTCGCTGGGATCCACCACCAGCACATCAGATGCCCGCACCTGCTGACCAATTAACCCCAGCCCTAAGGCCTGGGCCATATTTCCACCGCCTATGAAGGCCAAGCGGGCATTATTTGTATGATTGGGCGCATTGGATTTGTTTGACATTTATCAATTTTCCACTAGGTGTGTAAGTAAATTTGTACGGGTTAATGCTAGATTTACCCAAATATTATTGCCCTTTGGGACGCAATCGGGGTATGTTCACATTGATGTAAAGAAAGTGTCCTATAGTTTAAGACATAAAAAGTGGAAAGTATCCACGTTTTTAATTTCACTGACAACCTTTGCACTACATAGGAGAGTAGCTCATGCGAGCAAAAGTTTTAAGTCTCACCGTCGCTGCCTTGTTTGCCTCTGCAGGCGCTGCACACGCAGCCACCGAAATTGTATTTTGGCATTCAATGGAAGGTGCGCTTGGTGATCGTGTTAATGAGCTGGTGGAGGAGTTCAACAACAGCCAATCAGACTACGTGGTCAAGCCCAGCTACAAAGGGAACTACGGTGAATCCATGAACGCTGGGATCGCCGCATTTCGCGCGGGTAACGCCCCTGACATCCTGCAGGTATTCGAGGTCGGGACTGCGACCATGATGCATGCCAAAGGTGCTGTACAGCCAGTGCAGGAAATGTCTGAAATGGTTGGTGACCCCATTGATCCCGAGATCTTCTTGGGGGCTGTCGGTGGTTATTACTCAGACAATGATGGCAAGCTGGTTTCCATGCCATTTAACAGCTCCACCCCTGTTTTATACTACAACAAAGACGCCTTTGAAAAAGCAGGCCTCGATCCCGATAATCCGCCAAAAACCTGGGAAGAGGTTTCCGAAGCAGCCGCAAAAATCCGTGAAGCAGGCTATGAGTGCGGTTACACCACTTCTTGGCCCTCTTGGATTTTGCTGGAAAACTTTTCGGCTTGGCATAACATTCCATACGCCAGCGAAAACAATGGTTTCGGTGGCCTAAGCGCCCGTCTGAGCCTAGATGATCCGCTCTTTGCCAAGCACCTTAATTTCTTGGCTGACATGTCCAATGAGGGGACCTTTACCTACGGCGGCCGTGGCGACACCCCCAACGCCCTCTTTACCTCGGGCAAATGCGGGATGTTCACCGGCTCGAGCGGTAACCGTGCCAATATCCTCAAAACCGGCGAGTTTGATTTCGGTATCTCTACCTTGCCTTATTACGAGGATGTCGAAGGCGCCCCTCAAAACTCTATTATTGGTGGCGCTTCCTTATGGGTCTTTGCTGACAAGCCCGAAGAGACCTACAAGGGCGTAACCAAATTCTTTAAATTCCTTTCTAGCCCAGAACAATCGGCCGAGTGGCACCAAGGAACCGGTTATGTACCAGTCACCGTTGGCGGCTATGAGCTCACCAAAGAGTCTGGTTTTTATGATGAAAACGTCGGTACTGAAGTGTCAGTCATGCAATTGGATGCCGATACTACCGAACACTCCCGCGGGATCCGTTTGGGGTATTTGCCACAAATCCGTGACGTTGAAGATGGCGTGATGGAAGATATCTTTGCTGGCAAAATCAGTGCTGAAGACGGCATTCAGGAAATGGTCAAGCGCGGTAACGAGCTCCTTGAACGTTTCGAGAAAAGTGTCAACTAGTCCTGATCTGAAAATTTATTAGTACTTTTTCTTTTCAAATGGACTACAATGCGGCCGAGCGTTTAATTATGCTCGGCCGTCATTTAACCCTTACTGTTGCGTTCTCTGCCACGCAAGCACCTCGTCGCCATGGATAAACGAGTCGTATTCCAGCATAAGACCCTACCTTATTTATTGCTCGCCCCGCAGCTGATTGTTACTTTTGTATTCTTTTTTTGGCCTGCTGGCCAAGCGCTGTGGCAATCTTTCCACCTCGAAGACCCCTTTGGCTTTAGCGCCAGCTTTGTAGGGTTGCAAAATTTTCAAGAATTACTGGCGGATAGCAGTTATCGTCGGTCATTCTGGGTGACTGCACAGTTTTCTTTTTGGGTCGCTATTCTTGGCCTGACCATTTCACTGCTTTTAGCGGTCATGGCCAATCGTGTGATTCGTGCCGCAACATTTTATAAAACACTACTCATCTGGCCGTATGCCGTGGCTACTGCTGTGGCGGGTGTTTTATGGTTATTCATGTTTTCCCCTTCCGTCGGTGTATTGGCCGTATGGTTGGTCAAGTTAGGGGTAAAATGGAATCCTCGACTCAGTGCCGATGATGCCATGACACTGGTGGTCCTCGCCTCTGTGTGGAAGCAGATCTCTTATAACTTCCTCTTCTTCTTAGCGGGTTTACAGTCTATTCCTCGCTCGCTAATAGAGGCCGCTGCCATTGATGGTGCGGGCCCATTCCGCCGTTTCTGGTCAATTGTATTCCCCCTATTATCACCCACTGCCTTCTTTTTATTGGTAGTGAATGTGATTTATGCCTTTTTTGATACCTTTGCCGTGATTGATTTGGTGACCCAAGGTGGCCCAGGTAATAGCACCGCAATTTTGGTGTACAAAGTCTATAACACTGGTTTCAAAGGCTTGGATTTAGGCTCATCAGCCGCCCAATCTGTGATTTTGATGCTGATTGTCATTGCCTTAACGGTGTTCCAGTTCCGTTATATCGATCGCCGCGTCAATTATTAAAGGAATAGTAGGAAATGGTAGAACGACGTCCTTGGCTCGATCTCTTTAGTCATCTGATCCTGATTGCAGGGGTCTTGGTCATTGCTTTTCCCCTCTATCTCACTTTCGTGGCATCGACCCAAACCACAGCTGAGGTCGCACGAGCCCCTATGTCATTGGCCATAGGTGATCATTTTTGGGAAAACTACAAGCACGCCTTATTTGGTATTCCTGGCGAAAGTATGCCACCGGTAGGCAAGATGCTTTGGGTCAGTACCGTCATGGCCTTGGTGATTTCCATAGGGAAAATCGCCATTTCCATGATTTCAGCATTCGCAGTGGTGTATTTCCGTTTTCCTTTCCGCATGCTGTGCTTTTGGATGATCTTTATCACGCTCATGCTACCTGTGGAAGTGCGTATTGTGCCGACTTATGAGGTGGTGGCCAATCTTAAAATGCTGAATAGTTATGTGGGCTTGACGTTGCCCTTAATCGCCTCCGCAACGGCCACCTTTTTATTCCGTCAATTTTTCCTCACCGTGCCTGATGAACTCGTCGAAGCCGCACGAATTGACGGTGCAAGCCCAATGCGCTTTTTCAAAGATATTTTATTGCCGCTTTCCAAAACCAGTATTGCGGCGCTGTTTGTCATTCAATTCATTTATGGTTGGAATCAATACCTCTGGCCGTTAATCATCACAACCAACGAAGAGATGTATCCTATTGTGGTGGGTATTAAACGCCTCATTTCTGGTGGTGACAGTGTGACCCGCTGGAATATCGTGATGGCCACAGCGATGCTGGCTATGCTCCCCCCTGCCATTGTGGTATTGGTGATGCAACGCTGGTTTGTCAAAGGCTTGATTGATTCGGAAAAATAAACTCTCAATGAGGATACGCTTGTTATGGCTGCTGTTGTATTAGACAAGGTAGGCAAAATTTACCCTGGCAATGTTGAAGTCATTAAAGACTTTTCTATGGCCATTGAGGCTGGTGAATTTGTGGTCATTGTGGGCCCTTCGGGCTGTGGTAAGTCCACTTTATTGCGCATGGTGGCTGGCCTCGAGGCCATCACCAGCGGCGATATTCATATAGCGGAAAACCGGGTGAATGATTACGAACCCGCACAGCGTGATATTGCCATGGTTTTTCAAAACTATGCGCTCTACCCGCATATGAAAGTCTATGACAATATGGCGTATGGGTTAAAGATTCAAAAATTTCCCAAAGAGGAGATTAAAGAACGCGTCCATAATGCCGCCAAAATACTCGAGCTAAGCCATTTGTTAGAGCGCCGCCCACGTGAATTATCGGGTGGACAAAGGCAACGCGTCGCTATGGGCCGGGCGATTGTTCGCGAGCCCAAGGTTTTTCTATTTGACGAGCCCTTGTCTAACTTAGATGCCAAACTGCGCGTCCAAATGCGTTTAGAGATCCAAAGGCTACATCAACGTCTACGTACCACTAGCCTCTATGTCACGCACGACCAGGTAGAGGCCATGACGCTGGCGCAGCGGATGGTGGTGATGAATAAAGGGGTTGCCGAGCAGATTGGAACGCCCGACGAGGTCTTTAACACCCCTGCCAGTACCTTTGTGGCGAGTTTCATAGGCTCGCCACCAATGAACCTCATTCCTGTTCAAATCAATGAGAATAAAGAGATACTCACTGATGCGGGCCAGGTACTGCAATTTGAACCTCATTTGATCCCTGACGCGTTGAAGAACCAAAGTGTGATCATGGGCATACGTCCAGAGCACATTGGTTTGCACCAAACGGGCATGGAGGTGGATATAGAAATGGTCGAGGTGCTCGGCTCAGAGCAGCTGATCCACGCGCGATTGGGTGACTATCCCGTAGTTGTGCGTTGTTCTACCGAAGAAACGGCGCGCTATCCTCTCGAGCTAGATGAGGTCATCCAAATTGGCCTCAACCAAGGGCAGCCCCTACATTGGTTTAACAAAGAGACTCAGCGCCGTATCGAATTTGAATAAATAGCCACCAGCGACCGTGATCTTAAAGATTTCGGTCGCTATCTACTTAATCAAACCGATCTAAATCAAAATATT
>JAJYTK010000039.1 GCA_021793095.1 Pseudomonadota bacterium | reverse complement strand
CGGCCCGCGTCGAGGCGCAAAAGGCGCTGCATGGACAGGCAGCGCAGCGTTCTACTTAGGTTGGCGGCGCGAGGCAGTGTCGCGCCGTTGTGTTTATTCTTCGGCAGGGTACATGCCTGGGGTGACACTGAAAAAGCCTGCATCTACATGGGTGATTTCACCGGTGATGCCCGCCGCTAAATCAGAGAGTAAAAAGGCAGCGGCATTGCCCACATCCTCAATGGTGACATTGCGGCGCAAAGGAGAGTTGGCGGCCACAAAATTGAGGATTTTGTTAAAGTCTTGGATGCCGCTGGCCGCCAAGGTGCGCACTGGGCCGGCGGACAGACCGTTGGCACGAATGCCGCGTGGGCCGAGTGAGGCCGCGAGATAACGCACGGATGCCTCAAGAGAGGCCTTGGCCAGGCCCATGGTATTGTAGTGTGGGACTGCTTTTTCAGCACCTAGGTAGGTCAGGGTCAAGACCGAGCTTGGCCGCCCTTCTAATAGCGGCAAAGTTGCTTTGACCAGCGCTGGAAAGCTATAGGCTGAGACCTCATGGGCGATATTAAAAGCCTCGCGCGATAGTCCCTCGAGGAAATCACCAGCAATGGCTTCGCGCGGGGCAAAGCCAATAGAGTGGACCAAGCCATCGAGGCCCTCCCAATGCTCACTGATGCGGTCACTAAGTCCATCGACCTGGGCCTCATCGGTGACATCTAGTGGCAGCAAAAACTGAGCATCCAGCTCTTGGGCCAGCTTTTCTATACGGGGCTTAAAGCGCTCACCGACGTAGGTGAGGGCGATATCAGCGCCCTGCTGCCTACAGGCTTGGGCAATACCGTAAGCAATAGAGCGGTTAGAGATAACCCCTGTAATAAGAATCTTTTTTCCGCTTAAAAAAGCCATGGTGCGTTTTCCTTGAAAATTATAAATGTTTATAACGATTGACTGGGTATGATCAAGCGCTTGCCAAGCGGAATATTATGGCCGCGCAGATTATTTGTTTTTTGTAGTTCTTGCACCGAGGTATTAAACCGACGCGCAAGGCTATAAAGCGTATCGCCACGTTGTACCGTGTAGTGGCGGGTTTCAGGTTGTTTTTCTCGGGCTGGTCGACGCTCAATATCATGTGCGGTATTGCTATGTTGTACCTCGCGTGCAACCAAGCGTTGTGTTGTGGTTGAGGTGCTCTCTGTGTTTTCGGCTCGAGACGATGAGCTCGAGTTGAGAGCGGGCAGCTCATCTAGAGAGGCCACCTGTACCCCCAGACGCTGTGTATCGGGGGTATTGTTATCCGTGGGCTCATGCGCATTGACCAGCAAGGCCTGCTGATCGGTGACCTGCTGGGCGTTGCTCGCTAGGTGATTGATATCGCGTAATTCGGCGACGTCCATGTCAAATTGCTCGGCAATATCCGCCAATCGCTCGCCGGGGCGGGGCTCATAGACCTCCCATCGGCTCAGGCGACCCTCATAGGTGTGCAGGTTTTCTGCAAAGAGGCGAGCATTTTCCTTGGGCAACAGGATAATGGGTCGATCTTGAGGGATGAGGTCCCGAGTATAGGCCGGATTTAAAAACATGAATTCTTCTAGGGGCATATCCGCGAGCATGGCGGCGACCTCGACATCCATATGACTGGGCCCACGTACGGTGGTGAAATAGGGGGCATTGTCGACTTTGGGCAGCTGGATGTTATAGGCGACGGGGTTGTGGATGATGTTTTTTATGGCCTGTAGTTTGGGCACATAATTACGGGTTTCCTCGGGCATTTTTAAAGATAAATAGTCAGTGCCCAAGTCAGCCTTTTCATTTTTTTCAATGGCCCGCCGAACGGCTCCCTCGCCCCAGTTGTATGAGGCTAAAGCTAAATACCAATCCCCCTGAAAATCAAATAAATAAGACAAATAATCCAAGGCCGCATGGGTCGAAGCCACAGGATCACGACGTTCGTCTAACCATTTATCTTGGCGTAAATTGTAGTGCTCGCCGGTGCTGGGGATAAACTGCCAGAGCCCAGAGGCATGGGCACGAGAATAGGCGGTGGGGTTAAAAGCACTTTCTACAAAAGGCAGTAGTGCTAATTCGGTAGGCATGCCCCGTCTTTCAAGTTCATCTACAATGAAATAAAGATACTTGCTGGCCCGCTCACTCATGGTTAATACTGAGGTCGCGTTTTGGGCATAATAACGGGTCCACTCATCAACCAATGGGGTGTTGAGGTTGGGGATGGCAAACCCCCGCCGAATACGGACCCAAACATCATCGGGGTCTTGGGTCAGATCAATGGTATGCGGGGTGTCGATGGCCGTGACAAAGTCATCTTGGTCGGAGGCTGGCCGCATCGCACAGGCCGACACCAGGACCATAAGTATGAGCAGCGAAAAACGGGCAATGAGTGGCATGGCGGTCAGTGGTTATTTTTCCATTGTCTGAGAGCTGCAAATACATCGCTGTCTTGGGTGAGATCGGCGTCCGCGTATTGACGGGCTGCCGCGATGATGTTGGGCTCGCGAGTACGTAAAAAGGGATTGGCATCGAGCTCTAGCCCTAAACGTGAGGGCAAGGTAGGTTGATCTTGGGCCCGTTGCGCGACGACTTGTTGATGATACTGCTGTAATTGGGTGTTTGTGGGCTCAACCTCTAAGGCCCATAGGATATTGCTCAGCGTGTATTCATGGGCACAGCAGATGAGCGTATCGGCAGGTAAGGCAGCAATTTTATCTAAAGAAGCGAGCATTTGCTCGGGGGTACCCTCAAATAAGCGGCCACAGCCGATGGAAAACAAAGTGTCACCGCAAAAGAGAAAAGGCTGTGCGCCATCCGGCCCAGTACTAAAAAAAGCGATATGGCCGGCGGTATGACCCGGTACGTCAAGCACCTGAAATTGTAATTGCAAGACGGGAAACTCTATGTCATCACCATCCTCAAGCGTATGATCGCAGTGTGGGATGTTTTCACGAGCGGGCCCGTACACGGTGGCGTTGGGGTAGACTTGTTTAATGGCCTCAATGCCCCCCACATGATCCGCATGGTGGTGCGTGATGAGGATGGCATGCAGTTCTAAGGCGTGCTTTTGCAGATAATGCAATACCGGATCAGCCTGGCCCGGATCTACAATAAGGGCATGGGTATCATTATGGGCTATCCAGATATAGTTATCCTTGAAAGCGCATACCGCACGTAGTTCTAATCCTTTTAAGGCCGATTGTTCTAGTACATTTATCATAGTCATGGAGGTTTTGTGACAGAGTTGAGCAGCCTCAACGCGTGGCTCGAGACAGCCATTGGGCGCCATGTGCGTGCGTTAGAGCAGCGCCAAATCAATCGGTTGGTATCCAATGTGTTTGGTTACCACGCCGTGCAGGTGAGCCTGCCCGAGTGGGATTTGTTGCGCACCAGTCGCATCATGCATAAATGGTATACCCAACAGCCAGTAAATCCAAGTCAACCTAGGGATGATTTGCTCGCTGCGCAGCCTGAGGCCTTGCCTTTTGAGACCCAGAGTATTGATCTTATCCTACTTCCTCATGTATTAGAAAATGCTTATGATCCGCATCAAGTACTCCGTGAGGTAGAACGCGTGTTGGTGCCTGAAGGGCGTGTCATTATTACTGGTTTTAATCCATTGAGTTTATGGGGCCTGCGCGAGCGCATGGTGGGGCTGGCCCCTCGCTTGCCCGCGCCTGCCGCCCACTGGGTTTCTCCGTATCGTATCAGTGACTGGTTAGAGTTATTGTCATTCGATATGGAAGAGTCCTTTTTAGGGGGCTATATTCCGTATTGCGAGACACCGCGCTGGATTCGTCGCTGGCAATTCATGGAGCGTATGGGGCGTCGTTGGTGGCCCATCGGTGGGGCGGTCTATGTGATACGGGCAGTCAAACGGGTCAGCGGCATGCGGATGGTCGGTCTCGATTGGAGTCAGATGAAACACCGCCATCAGGGCCGACCCGTGGCGACCAATCAATCACATCGAGCTCAATTAGGTGATGTCGATAATGAGTAAACAAGTGGTAGAAATTTGGACAGATGGTGCCTGCAAGGGCAACCCCGGCGCCGGTGGGTGGGGGGCTTTATTAAAATATGGGGCGCATGAAAAAGAAATTTATGGGGGCGAAAACAACACCACCAACAACAGGATGGAGCTGCAGGCCGTCATCGAGGCGCTGACGCTACTCAAGAGATCATGCACCGTGATTGTGCATACGGATTCTCAATACGTCCAAAAGGGCATGACAGAGTGGTTAGAGGGATGGAAGAAAAGGGGATGGCGTACGGCCGGTAAACAAGCTGTAAAAAATGCCGACCTATGGCAAAAATTGGATATACTTTCTACCCAGCATGAGTTGACATGGAAATGGGTGCGTGGTCATGCCGGGGACCCGGGGAATGAACGCGCGGATGCACTGGCTAACAAGGGGGTTGAGTCCATCGCTCAGACACGAGAATGAAAAAGAAACATATTATCTGGTTGCTGCTGATAGTTGGCATTGGGATAGCAGCGTTTTATGGTTACCGTGTGCAGCAAGAGGCTGCGCAAGCGCCGTCACCTGCCCATCAGCAAGCCACCGTCACTGATGAAACAGAGGCTGCCGATACCTCCGCAGACGATGAGGCCGCTGGGGTAGACGCGGTGAGTGAGGACATCGCCGCCGAAGAGGCCGCCGCAAAAAAAACAGAGTCGAGTCCCACCGATGAGGCCGTAGGGCCGCGCGTCGATGTGGTGCCCGCTCAAGCCCAAGAACTGGGGGTTGAGGTACAGGCCGTAGGCTCTTTGTGGGCGCGCGATGCAGTCATGCTACGGGCCGAGATTACTGGCAAGGTGGCCGAGATTGATTTCAAAGAGGGCTCAGCGGTCGAACAGGGCCAATTGCTATTAAAGATTGACGATAGTTTGTTGCGGGCCGAACACGACCAAGCACAAGCCAACTTGCAGTTAAAACAGAGCCAATACGCCCGCGCGCGTCAGCTCAGCCAAGAGGGCTTTATCAGTGCCCAAGCTCGTGACGAGGTTGCCAGCGAGCTGGCTGTGTCGCAGGCACAGGCTAATTTGGCCCAAGCACAATTGGAAAAAACCACCATTCGCGCCCCCTTTGACGGTGTGTTGGGTTTCCGTTTGGTATCCGTTGGGGATTATGTCGCTCCAGGGACAGACTTGGTGCGTATCGAGGCCATAGATCCACTCTTTGTTGAGTTCCAGATCCCCGAGCATTATTTACCGATGGTCCGCGAGGGCACGCCGGTGACGTTGCGTTTTGATGCTTTATCTGGGGAGTTCTTTCCTGGGCAGATTGATGTGATTGCGCCTGCTTTGGATACTCAGGGGCGTGCCGTGCAGTTGCGGGCGCGCATCCCTAACCCTGATGCGCGATTGCGCCCAGGGATGTTTGCTCGGGTACAAGTCCACCTTGAGCAGCACGAGGCGATCATGATTCCTGAGTCGGCCATTGCACCCTCCGCAGGTGAGCAATACATTTTTGTGTTGCAACCTGATCAGACCGTGCGTCGGCGCAGTGTAAAAATAGGCATTCGCCGTGGCGGATGGGTTGAGGTGAGTGGCATTGAGCCCGGGCAAGAGGTATTAATCACCGGACTCCAAAAGGTGCGCGATGGTGTGAAAGTACAGGCAGAAAGTCGCACTGTGGCCTTTGAGTAAAAGCGTTATTTATGCATATTTCAGAGTTTTGTATCCGGCGGCCTGTATTTGCCACCGTGCTTTCGTTGCTCGTCGTGCTGATTGGGTTGGTCTCCTATGACCGCCTGAGTGTGCGTGAGTATCCGGCCATTGATGAGCCGGTAGTATCGGTCATTACCAACTACAAGGGGGCCTCTCCGGACGTCATCGAAAGTCAGGTGACCAAGCCGCTAGAGGACCAGCTTTCGGGGATCGAAGGGGTCGATGTGATGACCTCTCGGAGCCGTTCTGAACGCAGTATCATCAACATCAAATTTGATCTTAGTCGCAGTCCAGATGCAGCGGCAGCCGATGTGCGGGACAAGGTCTCACGCGCACGGCGTTTTTTACCCGATGAGGTCGAAGAGCCCATCATCAACAAGGTAGAGGCCGACTCTACCCCCATTGTGTATGTGGGGGTCAATATGGGCGATCTCAGTCCCATTGAGGCCTCAGACTATATTAATCGGTATTTGAAAACACGCTTTTCGGTGTTGCCAGGGGCAGCAGAGATACGCGTGTTTGGTGAGCGGTTGCAATCCATGCGCATCGATTTGGATCGCACTCGGATGGCTGCATTTGGGCTGACGGTCCAAGACGTAGAGCAAGCTCTGCGAGAGCAAAATGTATTAATTCCAGCAGGGCGTATTGAATCAGTCGACCGTGAGTTTTCAGTAGTATCCTCCACCGATTTACAAACGCCCAAGGAATTTGCAGATATTGTGGTCAGCCACGTTAATGGCTATCCCGTGCGTTTAGGGGATATGACCAACATCTATTTGGGCCCCGAGGATGAACGGGTAATGGCTCGATTTAATGGCTCGCCCAGCCTCACCATAGGGGTGACGAAACAATCAACGGCCAACCCACTCACCTTATCGGCAGCGGTGCGTGCCGAGGTCGAAGAGATCAATAAAAACCTGCCGGGTAATATGCAGTTGCATATTTCCTATGACAGCTCTGTGTTTATCCAGGAATCGATCCGCTCGGTATTTAATACTATCCTCGAGGCCACTTTGCTGGTCACGCTGGTGATTTTGTTTTTCCTGCGTAATATTCGCGCCAGTTTGATTCCTTTGGTCACCATTCCGGTGTCGCTGATAGGGGCCATGGGCTTGATGTATGCCTTTGGCTTTTCCATCAACACCCTCACCTTATTGGCCATGGTATTGGCCATTGGTTTGGTGGTGGATGATGCCATTGTGGTGCTTGAGAATATTTTCCGCCATATCGAACAAGGGGTTCCTCGTTTTCGGGCGGCCATCATAGGTATCAAGGAAATTACCGGGGCGGTCATCGCCATGACCCTGACCTTGGTCACCGTATTTGCGCCGTTGGCTTTTGCGACCGGGCGTACGGGGCGATTATTTATTGAATTTGCCCTGACACTGGCTGGAGCGGTGCTGGTCTCTGGGTTTGTGGCCCTGACGCTCACGCCGATGATGTGCTCTACCATGCTGCGCCCGATTAAAAAGCCAGGCCGTTTGTATTTGTTTATTGAACGGGGCTTACAAGCGCTGACGCGAGGCTATCGTCGTGGACTCGTGCGTGCCCTGCGCCTACGCTTATTGGTGATCGTGGCCGGTCTAGTGGTGGCCTCGGGCAGTGCTTATTTATTTACTTTAATTCCTAATGAGCTCGCACCCACAGAAGACCGAGGGGTGATTTTTGGTATTGTCAGCGCACCTGAAGGATCCACTCTGGATTACACATTGAATAGTGTGGAGCAAATTGAGGCCTTATACGAGTCCATACCTGAAAAAGAGACCCACCAGGCCGTGATCGGATTTCCTACTGTCACCGATTCATTTGCTATTTTGCGTCTCAAGCACTGGGATGAACGCAAGCGTTCGCAGCAGAGTATCGCTCGCGAGTTACAGCCTCATTTTGAGGCCTTGCCTGGGGTGCGTGCCTTTCCGACCAACCCACCGTCCTTTGGTCAGCGTGCGACTTCCAAACCCGTGCAGTTTGTGATCATGAGTCAGGCTCCGTATAGTGAGCTTGCCGAGATGGTTGAAAACTTTACTGATCGATTGATCGATTACGAAGGGCTGCAAAACGTCGATACTGACTTGCGTTTGAATACGCCCGAGTTACGGGTCGAGATAGACCGGGATAAGCTTGCCGATGCAGGCATTGCGGTAGAGGTGGTGGGGCGCACGCTCGAGAGCTTATTGGGGGGGCGCCAGGTGACGCGTTTTGAAAGCGATGGTGAGCAATATGATGTCATCGTTCAAGTAGATAAACAGTCACGTGCAACACCGGCGGACATCAGTGATATTTTTGTGCGTAATCGAGGCGGCAGTATGGTGCCTCTGGGTAGTTTTATTTCTGTAGAGGAAACGGTGGCGCCCCAATCGCTCAACCACTTTAATCGTCTGCGTGCGGTCATCGTCGAGGCCTCAGTCGCACCTGGTTATGCGCTGGGCGAGGTCTTGGAGCATTTG
>JAJYTK010000038.1 GCA_021793095.1 Pseudomonadota bacterium | reverse complement strand
CCGATCTCTTTATTATCGAGCAGCTTTGGTGACGGCGCGGGTAGCTGGGGCGCGACCCCTAGCCAGTGCATTGAATCAGGCATCGCCAGATGGGGTGGCTCGAGTCGTTAAAAGCATGCATGATGCCGGGGTCTATCATGCGGATCTCAATGCCTTTAATATTTTATTAGATGCGGATGAGGCCGTGTGGTTGATTGATTTTGATCGGGCGCGCCGTTTTCGGCAATTGAGTTTTGCCCAGCGCAAGAATAATTTACGCCGTTTGCAACGGTCTTTATTGAAAATTGCTGGGCCTGTGGGCGGGCGTTGGTATCAGCGCATGGCACAGGCTTATAAAGCACTGCTTTAGGTTTTGTTTTTTGCAAGGTCTGTCATGACATATACACAGGATGAGTTAAAACAGCATGTCGCCAAGGCGGCGGTAGATTTCATTGGCAATGAGCTCCACCCCGATTCGATATTGGGTATCGGTACGGGGTCCACCGTCGATTTATTTATTGATTTGTTGGCCGCCCATAAATCTCAATTTAAAGGGGCCGTATCCAGCTCTGAGCGCACCACCGCACGCCTGCGTCAGCACGGCATCGAGGTGTTTGAGCTCAATGAGGTGGACGCTTTGCTGTGGTATATCGATGGGGCCGATGAGATCAACCCGCAGGGCGAAATGATTAAGGGGGGCGGAGGCGCGTTGACGAGAGAGAAAATTGTGGCCTCAGTGGCGAAAAACTTTTTATGTATTGTTGACCAGAGCAAGCAGGTGCCGCAGCTAGGGGGATTCCCGCTGCCTGTCGAGGTCTTGCCCATGGCACGTGCCAGTGTGACTCGGGCATTGCAAGCATTGGGTGGGCAGGTGGTCGAGCGTGCAGATTTTGTGACCGATAATGGCGGGGTCATTTTGGATGTGCATGGCTTGACCATTGATCAACCGCTGCAGTTAGAACAGCACATTAATGATATTGCGGGCGTGGTGTGCTGTGGTGTGTTTGCGCTGCACAAGGCGACAGCGGCTTTAGTAGCCACCCAGCAGGGCGTCATCACGATGTCATAATCTCGTGCTACTATTTATTTTCCGCACTTATCTTTAGCAAATGAGCATCGCTATGTTTGAGCATACAAACAAACAATTTCACGCCGATTTGGAAACCACACGTTCCATGTTTTTAGAGATGGGCGGCGTGGTCGAGGCCATGGTTAAACAGTCCACTGAGGCGCTGTTTAGTGGCGATATGGAGTACGTTGATCGTGTATTAAAACGTGAGCATCAGGTAGATAAGCTCGAGGTTGAGATTGACGAGCGCATCACCAACCTAATTGCGCGCAATCAGCCTACCGCCATAGATTTACGGATGTTGTTGTCTGTTTCCAAGATGCTCACTGATCTAGAGCGTTGTGGGGATGAGGCCGAGCGTATTGCCAAGATGGCGCGCCGCATCCATGACTCTGATTCAGGGTATGAGCCAGTGGTGGAATTGCGTTTGATGAGCACTTCGGTGGTTGACATGATCAACCGCGCATTAGATGCTTTCGCACGCCAGGATGTCGTACTGGCTGCCGAGATAGTGCGTAGCGACAGCGAGGTCAATGAGGCCTGGAAAGCCTCTTTGCGTCATATCATCACCTATATGATCGAAGACCCGCGGACGATTTCACGATCCATCGATCTGATTTTCATCGCACGCGCGCTCGAGCGTATCGGTGATCACGCAAAAAATATGGCTGAGCGAGTGATTTATATGGTGCGCGGTGATGATGTGCGTCATGCTGGGTTGCGTTATATCATTCGCACCACATTGGGCCAAGACGTCGACGATGCAGAGGATGATGAGCCTTAAAAGCGTTGGCAGGGCTTGTGCCCAGTCATCGTATGACAAAGACTCAGGGCATGCTGTATAGCATGCCCTGTTTTTTTAGCTTTAGTCGCTGGCTGGGTTTTGAGCCCCAGTTTACTGTGGTTTATTCGCTGGGTGGGACGTAGCCACGGGCCTCGATATCCTCGTCTTGGAAGAAATAAAGCTCCATTTGCTCGGCCAAGTATTTGCGGGCACGTGCATCGGCCAGATTGAGCATGTTTTCATTCACCAATCGGGTTTGAATCGCTACCCAGTTTTCCCAGGCCTCTTTGGAAACGGAACGCCAAATGCGCTCGCCCAGCTCACCAGGATAAGGGGGGAAATCCAAACCTGGCGCCTCTTTTTTTAGCTTTACACATTGAACCATGCGTGTCATAAGAACACCCTTTTGCTTTAATTAAAAATTTGATTTCTCTCTATGGTAGCAACACCTAGAGGGATTTGATAAATATCATGCTGTTGCGGGCCCGATTATAAAGGCTTTGTTTGGCGCGCGGGAGATCAGCCAAGCCGCCTCGGACAAAACCTCTTTTGAGGAACCAGTGTGAGGTGCGTGTGGTCAGTACAAACAATTTTTTGGCGCGTAAAGCGCGGGCACGTTGTTCGGCATGACGCAGTAATAGGTCGCCCTCACCGCTATTTTGCCATTCAGGATGCACGACCAAGCAAGCCATTTCAACCATTTCCTCGGCCAAGTAGGGGATAACCGCGACACAACCGTAAATAATACCGTCGTGGGCGAGTACCGAAAAGGTTTCGACCTCGCGCTCGATGGCGGCGCGACCGCGGGGTACCAATGTGCCATCAAGCTCGAGCGGCTCGATGAGCTGCAAAATGGCACCAATATCGTCCATGGTGGCCGGGCGTAAGTCATCGAGCTTATCCTCGACGACCATGGTCCCCACGCCGTCATGAGTAAAGATTTCTAATAGGATGCTACCATCAAGAGAATAAGGAATGATGTGGGCACGTGGTACCCCGCGTTTGACAGCTAATGAGGCTTTTTCTACAAAGATATGAGACTCCTCATCTAGGACCTGCTCTTGGAGGAGGGCGTCGGCATCGGCGCGGGCGAGCTCGCCATCGATGGGCTCGTGAGAGTTTTGGCGTACGATTGGGGCGGGGGCCAGATAGATGAGCTTTTCTGCCCGCAAGGCGCTGGCGGTGTATTGGGCCAGCTCTTCCATGGGTAAATTAAAAGCCTCACCGGTCGGTGAGAACCCCAGCGGTGAGAGCAGGACGATGGACTCTTGCTCTAGGGTGCGCAAAATAGAGTCAGTATCAATTTTGCGTACGGCCCCGGCATGCTGGTAGTCAACCCCATCAATCACACCGACGGGGCGGGCAGTCACAAAGTTGCCCGATACCACACGGATTTTAGCGTGCGACATGGGGGTATTGGGCAAGCCCTGGCTAAAGGCGGCCTCGATGTCGAGGCGAATCTCACCTGCCGCCTCTTTGACACACTCGAGTGCGGCCGAGCTCGTGGGCTCGGTATGGCGGCCAAAGACGCTGTGATGACCTTTGAGCTGTAACTGCTCATTGACCTGAGGGCGAGAACCATGGACCAAAACCAGCTTGATTCCTAGGGCGGATAGCAATGAAAGGTCGGGGATAAGCGTGTTAAGATGACCATCCTGTATAAGCTCGCCACCAAAGCCGATCACAAAGGTTTTACCCCTAAATCGATGCACGTAGGGGGCGACCTCGCGAAACCAGCGCACAAATTGTGCGGGCTCGGTATCGGGGCTGAAGGTATCGGCCTGTGATTGCGTGGTCAGTGCTGATGCGTCCGGGCTGTTGTACTGTTCAGAGTGGTGTGAATCCATGATTGAGGGGTACTCGGTAATAACGGTAAAACTAGGTATAACAGTAAAAATTATAACGCGATAATTTTGTAAAATATTATTGAATGAATTTCATGCAGAGCTTGGCACAACAAACTACCGCAGAGCATACCCTTCCATTCAAAATTACTTATCCAGAAGATCTTCCTGTTAGTGCGCGACGTGATGATATTGCCAAAGCCATACAGGAACATCAAGTGGTGATTATCAGCGGGGAAACGGGCTCGGGTAAAACGACACAGATCCCTAAAATTTGCCTTGAGTTGGGACGCGGCCGAAAAAAAACTATTGGCCATACCCAACCGCGGCGTATTGCGGCGACCTCAGTGGCCCATCGGATTGCCGAAGAGCTCGAGACACCCATTGGTCGTTGGGTCGGTTATCAAATACGTTTTGCCGATAAAAGCAGTGAGGAAACGGCCATCAAGTTGATGACCGATGGTATTTTGCTCGCTGAGTCACAACGCGACCCTCTGCTACGACAGTATGACACGATCATTATTGATGAGGCCCATGAGCGTAGTTTAAATATTGATTTCTTGCTGGGGTTCCTCTATCAGCTGCTGCAAAAACGTCCCGATTTAAAACTGATCATCACCTCTGCCACCATTGATGCGGATAAATTTGCCAAGCATTTCAGTCTCAAGGGGAAACCAGCCCCCGTCATTGATGTATCGGGTCGCTTGCACCCAGTAGAAATACGGTATCGTCCTATTCTGCAGGATGATGATGCGCCAGAGGCTGGTGAAAAGGGCAGTAAAACTGCGGCTGAGCAGGCCGAGCGCGATTTGCATGATGGGATTCTTGATGCCGTACAAGAGTGCCGTCGCCATGGCAGTGGAGATATTCTGGTTTTTTTACCAGGCGAGCGCGAAATTCGTGATGCCGCCCAGTTTTTGCGTCGTCAACAATTGGTCGGAGTGGATATTCTTCCGTTGTACGCGCGTTTGAGTCAGGCCGAGCAGCAGCGTATTTTCCGGCCTCAAGGCCAAGCGCGACGTATTGTGTTGGCCACTAATGTGGCAGAAACCTCGGTGACCGTGCCGGGCATTCGTTACGTGATTGACAGCGGTTTGGCAAGGATCAAGCGCTATTCATGGCGCAATAAAATCGAGCAACTACGTATTGAGCGCATCAGCCAGGCATCGGCCAATCAGCGGGCCGGTCGGTGTGGCCGGTTAGGCCCTGGGGTATGTATCCGCCTCTATGGCCAAGAGGATTTTGATGCTCGTGCTGAGTTTACAGACCCTGAAATTCTACGTTCTTCACTGGCTTCGGTGATATTACGCCTCAAATCTTTGCGTGTGGATGATGTAGAAAATTTCCCTTTTGTGGATCCCCCCAGTGGGCGGGCGATCGCCGATGGTTACCAAATACTCGAAGAGGTGGGCGCCCTCAACGACCGAGGGCGTTTGACGCGCATTGGGCGTACTTTGGCGCGTTGGCCTTTGGATCCGCGTATTGGTCGTATGATCATTGCTGCGCAGCGTTTTGATTGTTTGGCCGAGGTGTTAGTGATTGCGGCCGCACTGTCAGTCCAAGATCCGCGTGATCGTTCCATCGAGCGTCGTGAGCGGGCGGAACGCGCTCACCAGCGGTTTATCAATCCGCAATCTGAATTTTTAGCCTACTTAAATATGTGGCAGTGGTATGCCGACTTGGTCAAAAGCCGTTTGTCGCGACGCGCACTGGCGAATCGCTTACGTGAGCAATTGCTCTCGCCCATGCGTTTCCGTGAGTGGCGCGAGGTGCATAAACAGCTCAGTACGTTGGTGCGCGAGCAAAAATGGCGCATCAACCAAAGTGAGGCCACGTATGAGCAAATCCACAAAGCACTGCTGACCGGGCTGTTATCTCAAATAGGTTATCGCACTGAGGATGGTCGACTCTATCAAGGCACGCGTGATATTCGTTTTTATATTCACCCGGGGTCTACCTTGAGTAAAAGAGGTGGGGCGTGGGTGCTCGCGGGCGAAATAGTACAAACCACCCAGGTATTTGCACGTTGTGTGGCCCGCATCGAGCCCGAGTGGATCGAGGCGGTGGCTGGACGCTTTATAGGCAAACACTGGAACGAGCCGCGCTGGGAAAAACGCAATGGTCGGGTGGTCGCTAATGAACGCGGCATGCTGTTTGGGCTGCTGATTTACCAGGGGCGGCGGGTGCATTATGGGCGCATCCACCCCGAAGAGGCTCGTGAGCTGTTTTTGCGCCAGGGCTTGGTCCCTAATGAATTACATACCCGCTTGGATTTTTATCGTCATAATCAAAAACTGATCCGCGAGATTGAGCAATTAGAGCATCGTTCGCGACGCCCCGATATTTTGGTGGATGAGCAGGTGATTTATGAGTTTTACGAGGCCCAGATCCCTGCGGATATCTGTCAAACGGCAACCTTAGAGCGCTGGTATAGAAAGCTGCCACGAGATAAACAAAAGCAGCTCTTTTTGTCGCGCGAGGTACTGATGCAGCACCGGGCCCAGGACATCACTGTGGATGTTTATCCCCGGCAACTCGAATTACATGGCCTGGCCCTCAAACTGAGCTATCATTTTGAACCCGGTTCCATTCGCGATGGGGTAACGATTGAGGTGCCGCTTTTTCACCTTAATCAATTGTCAGCCGAGCCTTTGCAGTGGTTGGTCCCAGGGCTCTTAAAAGATAAGGTGGAGGCTTTGTTGCGTTCATTGCCTTTGCGTTATCGACGGGTTTGTGTGCCCATCCCTGACTATGTTGAGGGTTTTTATCAACGCCACTTTAAAAAGGCGGTACAGCCCAGTGGTTCCTTGATCGATGCGTTGATTGAGGATATTTGGCGCCAAAAAGGGGTGCGTGTCGCTGCGGATGATTTCAAGATGGACGACTTGCCTGCTCATCTACATATGAATATACATGTGGTTGATGAAAAAGGGCGTTTTTTGGCAGGGGGCCGTGATTTACGCGAGCTCCAAGCCCAATTTAGTCGACAAGCGCAACAGCAATTTCGTGAGGTCGCTAGCCAGGACCAGCAGGTCGAGGGGCGTTTTGGGGATGAGCAGTTCACTGACTGGACTTTTGGTGATTGGGAGGATGAAATCACCCTTCAAAAAGGCCGGCAATCAGTGGTGGGCTATCCGGCTTTAGAGGATCACGAGACGGCCTGTCAGATTGTGGTTTTGGATGATCCCAAAAAAGCGCAGAAAGCGCACCAACAGGGGCTAAAGCGGCTGTTTTTGCTGCAAATGAAAGAGCCTGTGCGTTATCAACGGCGACAGTTGCAGCGCGATTTGTTGCCACAAGCATTACAATTTAGGCATTTTGGCACCCAGGAAGAATTAGTCGATCAGGTGATTGATCGCGCTGTTGAGCAAGCCGCACTGCAGTCGCCTTGGCCGCGTACCGAAAAAGAGTTTCGTGAGCGTTTGCAGCAGGCGCGACAAGCGTTCAATACCGCGTGCCAAGAGATGGTGAAACTCATCACCGAGATCCTCAAGTATTGGTCTGAGGTACAAAAGGCACTGGAGCAGCACCGCGCCTATGAGGATGCCTACAAGGATATGCAGGCACATTTGCGGCGCCTGATGCCCAAAGCATTTTTACGACAGACGGATTATGCGCAGTTGCGTCACTTTCCGCGGTACTTACGGGCAGTGATGATGCGTATGGATAAATTGCGTACCGATCCTAATCGCGATCAACGCTGGCAGGCAGAGGTGACGCCTTTAGAGTTAAACTACTTGGAAGCACGCAAAGCGCTCAAGGGGCCCTTGCCAGACTTATTACAAGAGTATCGCTGGCAGCTCGAAGAATTGCGTGTTTCCCTGTTTGCCCAAGAGTTACGTACGCCCCGACCTGTGTCGCCCAAACGTTTAAACCGTCTTTGGGAGCGCGTACGCAAAGAGCTGGCTTAGTGGCCGGGCCCGGAGTGTTAAATAGGGTTTAAAATTTGTCCTTTGATTCCATTTAAAAGCATTTAGCAGCTTTATGACTACAGAAACCACCCCCACAGCGACAGCAAATCCAGCGGCCACCGCGACCCCCCCTGCGTTTGTGCATTTACGCACGCACTCAGAGTATTCCGTAGTGGATGGGATTACGCGTATCCCGGATATGGTGCAAAAGGCGGTGCAATACCAGCAACCGGCATTGGCGTTGACCGACCTAGCCAATTTGTTTGGGTTGATCAAGTTTTATAAAGCCACCCGCAAAGCAGGCATCAAACCCATTGTGGGTACTGATATTTGGGTTGAAAATCCTAGTGATCGCGATAAACCACACCGTGCTTTGCTGTTGGCTGAAAACTATGAGGGGTATTTGGCCATTTGTCGCTTGCTGAGCGAGGCATGGCTAGAAAATCAGTACCGAGGCCGTGGTGAGGTAAAAAAAGAGTGGCTTTTGCAGGAGTCTAACCTCATTGTGCTCTCGGGGGGGCGTCAGGGTGATGTGGGGCATGCGTTAGATCG
>JAJYTK010000037.1 GCA_021793095.1 Pseudomonadota bacterium | reverse complement strand
ACAAGTACTCAATCCTCTGCTGAACGAGATGCCGCAAAAAACAGCGGTAGTAATGTAGAAGTATACGGGGTGATTGATGCAGGGGTGGGTCACACGAGGATTTCTCAATAACTTGCGCCTAGCGCTAACACAAACATAACGAATACCATGAATAGGCGTTTGTCCTTTTTGCCTTTGTTCCTTTTATTGACAGGCTGTCAGTACTCTCCATCCATCTATATAGCTGGCTCTTATTTTCCTGCGTGGTTAGTATGCGTAGCCATATCTATTCCAACGACATTACTACTGCGTGTGTTGTTGATAATGGTGGGTATTGATGATTATTTACCGCTGCGACTATTAACCTATATTTGTTTTGCGTTACTGATTAGTTTGGCAGCTTTATGGGTTTTATTTGATTGATCGATGAGTTCAACAACACCAGAACATCCCGCTAAAAATAAAAAACGCCTGGCTATTTTATTTGCCCTAGTCGTTTTTCTGTTGTTAACTGTATTTGCCTTAGCGCAATGGTTTAAGCGTATCGCTAACCCTTTATCCGAGGATGCGGTATTAGGTGCACCTATCGTCAATATTAGTGCCGGGGTGCCAGGAAAAATCCATAAAATGAATGTGCAAGATGGGCAATACGTCAAAGAGGGCGAGGTGCTCTTTGAGATTGATCCTACTTTTTATGAGCTGCGTTTTGAGCAGGCCAAGGCTGAGTTGCAACTCGCTGAGGCCACTCTAGATAGTAAAGGCCGGGTGATTAAGGCAGAAGAGCACAATGCTCAAATCGCCGAAGAGCAGGTACAAAGAGCGCGTGAAAATCTGAAAATGGCGACCCAGACCCATCAACGTTTGGCCGAACTGGCTCCCAAGGGTTATGTTCCCAAGCAGCAGCTCGATGAATCACGGACGCTGATGCGCGATGCCGAGATTTCTTTAAGCCAAGCGCTCGAACAACAACAGGCAGCCGATTCTTTAGTCAGTAATACTGCCGCAGAGCAAGCCATTGTATCTACCCGTGTGAGTGGTTTGGCCATGGCTGAGTATGAACTGTCCAAAACCAAAGTAAATGCTCCTTTTTCCGGTCGCATTGTTGGCTTAAATACGCGTGAGGGTGAGCAGGTATTGCCGGGCGCATCGGTATTTTCTTTAGTCGATGTCGATAATTCTTATGCGACGGCCTATTTTAAAGAAACCGATTTAGACCGTATTCAAAAAGGTGATTGTGCCACGGTTTATATCCTTGCTGATAGCAGCCGACCTGCGAAAGGGGTGGTCGATAGTATCGGATGGGGGGTGACGAGCACGGAGCAAATAGATTTACCTTTTGAGCTTCCTTATGTACAAAAAACCTTAAATTGGGTGCATATTGCGCAGCGTTTCCCTGTGCGAATTCGTCTTCAAGATGCCCCGAGTGATTTGCTGCGCGCTGGGGCCTCTGCCAATGTAGTGATTCATAGCAAGGAGCAGTGTGAATAGCTTTTGGCCCGCCCTTTTTGCTCAGGTGAAAGACGATTTATTACCCACGCCTGAGCGGATTGCACTGAGTTGGCGTATCGCCTTGATTTGTGCACTCATGGTGTGTGTCGCCATGATCTACAAAATTCCATTTGTGTCTGTCAGTTGTTTTGTGATTTTTTTTGTCATGCGCTCTGACAGTGCCGAAAGCAATGTGCTCGCTGCTGCCTTGATTGTTTTGGCATCAATTGTGGTGGTGCTGCTGCTGGCCATTATAGAAATCGCTTTGCCAAGTCCTGCGATTCGTTTGGGCCTCATTTTAGTCACTTCCTATTTCTTACTTTTTTTTGGTGCCTCCACCCAATTGGGCCCATTGGGGGGCATTATTGCGCTGGTGATTACCTTTGTGCTGTCGATGCTCAATTATATCGAAGTACCAGAAATTGCCGTTCGGGGGACGTTGTATGCGTGGTTGATGGCAGCCACACCTATGGGCATCGTATTGCTGGCCAATTGGTTGTGGGGTCGTCGACCTAAAAATGTGTTGTACCTCGAGTGGCTTGAGCGTTTGGATGCCTGCCAACAGCTGCTGCGTGGTGAAAAAGAACTAAAGCACCTGCGGGCGCTGATTGTTTTGGGGATGCAAGCGCAGCAACAACGTATTCTTTGGCTCAAGGTTTTTCGATTGGTGCCTAAACACCAGGTGAAATGGGCAGAGCATGCGACCTTGCATGTATACCGTATGATGTTGGTTGTATTGGGCTGGGAACGGGCCGGTTGGGTGCATGAGCCTAGGCTGCGCTCATTCAATAATCAATTGGCTGATTTATGTGCCCAAGCCGCAGCAGCCGTACACAAGGGACAGCCTTTGGATAGGCGTGTATTGCCCTCCCGGGATGGGCTGATCGCCTTGCTTCAGCAATCTTTGTCTGCAGAGGACGCGACGGACCAAGCACTGGCACGGCAATGGTCTGCAGCGCTGCCGCTATTTAATGAATTTTATGATGTTTTAGAATCCTTGACCCAAACCGATGGCTTGAGTCGCCTCAGTCCCGAGAAAGAGCCACTTGCTCAGTCCGATATATGGACCAACCCGCAATATAAACACCATGCGATCAAAGGCACGGCGGCTGCTACGATTTGTTATATGCTGTATAGCATTGCAGATTGGCAAGGCATTCATACTGCGATGATTACCTGCTATGTGGCCGCTTTGGGCAGTACAGCAGAGACTTTACACAAGCTCACGTTGCGTATTATTGGTTGCTTGATCGGTGCTTGTTTGGGAATGCTGACATTGTTTTTTCTGATGGTGCACATTAATGACATCGGTAGTTTGATGGTGTTGGTCTTTCTGGTGTCATGGTTGAGTGCCTGGGTCTTTACGGGGCCAGAGCGTATTTCGTATGTGGGCATTCAAATCGCCTTTGCTTTCTATCTGGTGTTATTGCATAGCTTTGGTCCTAGCTTTGATTTCGGCGCCGCTTGGGATCGTATTGTTGGGGTGTTATTTGGCAATGTGATGATGTATGTGTTCTTTACACGGATTTGGCCAGTCGGCCAAAAACCGGCGACGGTGCATCATCTAGATCAAGCCCAGGCAGCTATCAATGAATTAAGCCTACAGAAAACCCCCGATAGGGATGAGCGGGTGCAGTTGATTGCGCGGGTAGAGACCAAATTAGAGGCAGCCCGGACGAGTTTGCAGATGATGATTTTTGAATTAAAAAAAATACGGCCCAGCGCGGCAGAAAAAAAATCCTTAGAACGTCGGTTGGCGTTGTTGCGCAACCAATTAGATGAGCTTTTAGCTACTGTACCGCTGGTAGATATTCGTTAGCCTCGCCCATAGCAAAAGCCAGACTGGCTGAGGCAATTTGAGCTGCTGTATAGGCGGCGTGGTGCGCTTCTTTGGCACCCGCTAATCCCGTGGCGGCCTCACTTAAGAGGGTCATGCTGCTTAGGCCAACGGTGTAGGCCTCAAGCGCGGCATCATAGGTCGTTTGGGCAGCCTCTAGCAAAGCGCTCGAAGCGTCGTAGGCCTCTAAGGCAGTGCGCAATGCATCGCCTGCTAAATACATTTCTTTGAGGGCATCATGCTCATTTTTATGATGCGCCTGTTGCGCGGCGTCGGCTTCTAGTCGCGCTTGCCTTAGCTGCATATCACGTAGCCCGCCATCAAAGATAGGGATGCTCACGCCCAACAAAACCCCAGTAGATGATGATCGCGGAGAAATTGTCGGCAAGCCTTGGATGTTGAGTTGGGAATTGCCGCCAGCAGTGACTCCCATCAATGCAATCTTTGGGTAGAAGTTAGCTCGTGCCGAATCAATACCGGCCTGTGCAGCCTCGTAGGTCGATTGCGTTGCTTGTACATCAGGACGGCGTTGTACCGCTGTTTGCAGCGCTTGATCGGTGGGCAAATCTTGGATAGTAGGCAGTTGATAGGCTTGGAGATCTATTTTTAAATCTTGGTTAGGCTCTAAGCCTATGGCGGACAGTAATAGCTGTCGGCTGGAATTGACCTCACCTTCGTTTTTGACGATGGCCAATTGGGCCTGCGCCCGGAGTTGTTTGGCTTGGGCCACCTCAATCGTGGTGCCTAGCCCCGAGGCATAGTTAGCTTGGGCAGCCTCAAGGATGTAGTCAGCGTTACCCAAGTTTTCTTGGCTAATTTCGAGCTGTCTGAGCGCATTAACGTATTGAAAATAGCTTTGTGTGACGTTAAAAATCACTGCTTGGTGGGCTGCCCCGAGTGCAAAACGACTGGCCACAGCGAGCTCTTCGGCGGCTTTTTTTATGGCATCACGTTTACCAAAATCAAATAATAGCCACTCTAGCGTGAGGGCGGGGATAATGCCTCTGACACTACTGCGGGTAGAAACCTCAAGATCATGATCGAGTATCGAAAAGTGGCTTTTACGGTGGCTTTTTTGGTAACCCGCAACCGCAATTGCAGAAATAAAAGGCAGGTAAGCACTTTTGGTCATGCCTGCGGCGGTGGCGGCCTGTTCTGCATGTAGCCAGGCAATGCGAGTAGTGGGGTTGCTGCGCTGAGCCAAGTCTATGAGCTCAACCAACTGATAGCGGTGCTCGGGATCGATTTCAGGTGTTGACCATGAAATATCATCGATTTTGCCTTGTTCTGCAGCTGTGAATGAGTCGTCAGCATGGCCTTGTGGGCGCTGCGTTATGAGGTCTTGGGCATCGCTGGGTCGCTGTGCTGGGCTTTGGTCAGGGGCGACTGTGTGCTGTGCGGCAGGCGCTATCTGTTGGGGGGCCTCATGGTGGTGCCGGGGCACATCGACGGGGGAGGCACAGCCTGCTGCAAACAGTACTGTTAGGGCCGTGAAGCCCAGGTAAATACGTGCAGTATGTTGTGGTGGATTTTCTTTATAAGGATATGGAAACATCTGCTTCATAAGTATGATTTAAGTGACCGAATCAGCACGCCTGGGGCCCAGTAATTTTTATTAAATGTGTAGAGAGCGCAATCTCTGGGCTAATGAGCCATAAGCAACTCCACAAACCCACACTATAGTATAGAAGTAAATTGCTTTTGAGGTCATTATAAAAAAACCATCCCCGTAGGGATGGTTAAAAGGGTTGCAAGCAGCCTATAGAAAAGGGTTAGTCATCCTGGTCGGCCCCTCGATATCGCTTATAAGGGAGGGTATTCCAGGTGCGGGCCTCGAGATCCTCTTTGTTGAGGCGTGGCGGGATATCATCCAGCAGTCGCTCTGCTACTTTTAATTCGCGCTCGACCTCGGCCTTGTCCTGGTACATAAACTCGTCCGAGGCTTGCTCTGGAGCCATGGTGTATTTTTCTTTGAGGTCATCGATGATACGTTTTTGCTGTTCATAGAGTCGCTCGCGCGCTTTGTCTTTCCAGACGGGGCGCAAGGTATCGTTATGATCGAGCAGACTCCAGTATTCTTGATAGATGTCGTCGTAGATTTTATTAGCCGAGCTGCGGGCGTCGTCGCTCGCAAGTTCGAGATCGCGTATGGTGAGGTCTTGGGGATCAAGAGGCGTGGTGCGCTCGGTACCGCCTAAGCGGTTGTATTTGAGATAATAGGGGAACATACTTTTGACGACACTGCCTACGCTAAGGATGGCATCCTTGTTTTCGTCGACCCCTTTGGGCTGCACCCCTTGAATACCGGCCAATGCAGATTCTGGGCGGACCACCTCTTTGGGGGGCAAAATACCGTGGCGCAGCATTTCGCGGATACCCGTGCCAGAGATATTGAGGCGGTAGCGTTCGTCATGTGGGCAGGTTTGACTGGTCGCGTGCGTCGCGCAGTGCGTACAGTAAAATACCTCATAAAAGAGACGGACATCGATGCCCAGCTCTTGTGGGGTAAACTCGTCAAAGATGGTGTGGCTGGCATATTTATCGTAATAGTCGCCAATACCTGCGTGATCACGCCCGATCAATGCGTGGGTGCAGCCGTAATTTTTCATGATTAGGGCATGCAAGACCGTTTCGCGGGGCCCCGCAAAAATATAGGTCACGCGTAGCGGTGAGAGGATTGCGCGGTCTTTGGGGTAATAGGTGTCAAGGACATTACGATAGGCCAGAACGCGATATTCATGGCGGACGTATTCTCGTTTGGCCATTTCGACCAAGGGCTGCAAAAACACCCCATCGATTTCCTCAAGGGCATTGCGGTGGATGTATTCGTGCCCACGATGTAAAGGGTTAGCCCCGGTGATAAAGCCTGCGACAGAACGAAATTTACGCTCTTCGTAAAATAAGCGCCAGGTATCGATGGGTTCGCGCCGTAGCTTTTCAAATGGGCCCCAGTCAGCGCGGTTTAGCAAATGTAGGGTGCCGCCTAAAGCGGTCTCGCCCATGCGGCGATAGATTGAGTCCACGCCGGGGTGATTGCGATCGGTGGTACCAAATAAGTGTTTGGCACGATGGGCTTTGTCGTAGGCAAAAATATCCTCGATGTCGAGAATAGCAATGGGATCATTTTTGTAATCAGTCAGTGCGATTTGATCACCGATCTTGAGTTGGGCGATGATTTCTTGGTTGCGCTGGCCGATAGGGGCAAAGCTCAAGGGGACGGGCCAAATGGTGCCATCACTAAGACGACCTTTGTCGAGAACGGACAAGTAGTCATCCTCATTCATAAACCCCTTGTTGGGTGACAGTACCCCCGTGGCAATCATTTCAATAGTGATGACTGCCTCTAAGTCGATACGTATAGATGGGAGTGTTTTTGCCTTGGCGATGAGTTCGGCGCGTTGCTCCTCGGGCACGACCTGATTAACAAGAACTCCTCCGTGGGGCTGCTGGGGGAGGACATCAAAGTTTAATGCTGTATGTTCCATAATCCCTCTGAATAGTCATTTATTGTGATTTTGGTATATTTGTTTGTATGCAAATAATACAAAAAACATTTTAGCTGGTGCTGGCCTATTGCCAAGCACCCGACAAATATACTCTTAAACGTAGAATAATAAAGCTATACCATAGTAGGAGACAATTATGTTCGTAGCTTGGGTGGTTTTGGCGTCCTTAGCGTACGCAGCGATCCTGTTCGCCTTAGCGTGGTATGGCGATCGCCGACCACTCTATGCCCAGCAACCCTGGCTACGACCGGTGGTTTACAGCTTTGCTTTGGCCGTTTATTGCTCCTCATGGACTTTTTATGGTGCGGTGGGGACAGCGGTCCGGTCGGGATGGGGCTATTTTTCCATTTATTTGGGGCCGCTGATTCTCTTTGTGTTCTTTTGGCGCCTGATCGAGCGGCTCGCTTTGGTCGCTCAGTCTCAAAACACCGTTTCAATTGCGGATTTGATTTCTCGACGTTATGGCCGTTCGCAGGGGTTGGCCAGTTTGGTGGCCCTCATCGCGGTGATTGCCGGGGTCCCCTATCTGGCGTTGCAGTACAAGGCAGTGACGCTCAGTTTAAATGTACTGACTGGCAGAGAGCTGCAACAAGGCCTATTTGGTGATCCCGCGCTTTATGTTGCCGTCATCATGGCTTTGTTTTCCATATTGTTTGGCACCCGTCAAGTCGATGCGACCGAGCACCGCCCCGGTTTGATGCTGGCGGTGGCCTTTGAATCATTTATCAAGCTATGGGCATTAATTGCGGTGGGCGTTTTTGCCTTGTTTTGGGCAAATGCCAATGAATATTCCGTCATTTCTGCCACCCGAGAATTAGTCAGCAATTCCCCCACCGGAGGGTTTTTGGCCCAAACACTCTTGGCATTTACGGCCATCGTGTGCTTGCCACGGCAGTTTCATGTGGCGGTAGTTGAGTGTGGCGATGTGAGCGATATTCGGCGGGCGCGTTGGTGGTTCGGCAGTTATTTAGTCATTATCTCGTTGATGGTGTTACCGATCGCTGTGGTCGGTCAGGCGGTATTTGCTGGTCAGGCCGATACGGTGGCACCTGATACCTATGTGTTGGCCTTGCCATTATCCCAAGGACAAATTGCTTTGGCTTTGGCCGCCTATATTGGTGGTTTTTCCGCAGCTACAGGGATGGTGATTGTGACCAGCGTGGCATTATCCACGATGGTCAGTAATGACTTAGTGATGCCTTGGTTCTTGCGTCGTGGTTGGGTCCATCAGCAGGGTAGTGTTTCGGCGACGGTGCTGTGGGTGCGCCGGATTGCCATTTTATTGGTGGCTGCGGTTGCTTATGGTTATTACTACGGCAGTCGTAGTGATACTGTGTTGGCTGCATATGGGCTGATGGCCTTTGTGGCAGTGGCCCAGTTTGCCCCCGGACTCATCGGGGGGTTGTATTGGCAGGGGGC
>JAJYTK010000036.1 GCA_021793095.1 Pseudomonadota bacterium | reverse complement strand
GCGGTGAAATTAGGTGCCTGGTCATTTAATCTAAGGGACATTACTCTCTCCACAATAAATATTTTTAAGCGCTCAGATGCGGGATTGATCACTTTAATGCTAGCACAAAGCACCCAGAGACAAACCATGCACTTAGTTATATGTTATTAACCAAATAGAATCATAGGGACACGCCCTCATACAGCCACGACACGTGGGCGGCATCACTTTTTGCTGTGGTTAGCAATCACTGGGGAAAGAAGCTAAAATTGGGCGTTTTTCTGGTGGCCATCACGGAGAGGACGACCCGTTGATGACCGCCTTTGGGATCCCTATTCTTTGATTACTGTTTTGCCACATGCATCAATCTGGTTCTCGACGCCCTGCCTGGATGCGGGCACTGCGCTATAGCATTCCCATTGCCATGGGCTATATACCTGCTGCCATCGCCTTTGGGGTGTTGATGCGTGCGGCGGGCTTCCCATTTTGGTGGGCACTGGCACTCAGTGTCTTTCTATACTCAGGGGCTGCACAATTTGCTTTAATCCCCATGCTGACGCAGGCCATTCACCCGCTCTCGATGTGGGTCAACATCAGCATTATCAATCTGCGCCATATATTCTATGCCTTGCCGCTTTTAAAAAGCCTCCCCAAAAAGCGCGCTCAGCGTGCTTACTGCTTATTTGGCCTGACCGATGAAAGTTTTTCCACATTAATGACCTTGCGCCGTAGTGAGCAACGCCGCATCATGCTGCCTTTTATCTTTTTTAACCAATTGAGCTGGGTCCTGGGCACTTTAATTGGTCTGCTCCTAGGCGGTGAGCTCATTGAGCTCATACCCAACTTGGACTTTGCGCTGACGGCTTTATTTATCATATTGGCCTATGAGCAATACAGCAGCAATCAACAGGCATGGCCCATTTACATGGCCATCGCGGTCTTTGCGATCATGCATTTACTGTTTCCCAGCTATGCCTTGTTGCTCACCATTACCGTTTGCGCGGCACTCATCATGCTAAGGGCTAAAAAAAATGAGCAGTCATAGTAGTTTTCTCATTGTGCTGATAAGCACCGCCATCACTACTTTTTTCCTCCGTGCGGCACCCATAGTGATCCCGCGCAAGTGGCTCTCCTCCCCTTTATTACAAGCACTCAACCGCTTTTTACCCCTCTGCGTGATGGTTGCCTTGGTATTAACCACCTTTACAAAATTCGAGGCCCCCATACTCGCACCCGCCAGCGCCCAAGTACTGGCCCTGATCATTGTGCTTTTAAGTTATATCCGCTTTAAAAACGTCTTGCTCTCGATGTTGCTTGGCGTGGGTAGTTTAAATGGTCTGCTCTACCTACTGGGTCTACTCTAAGTAATACACCACGCTGTGAATGACTGACCTAAGTCATCCCTTTCTCAAGTGCCTTTGATAGAATGCATTAAGGGTCATCATGACTCGACGCCATGGCTCTGAGGTCCAAAACACCTTTGAGCCCTCCTAGTAACGCCTATAGAGGTTTACAACATGATCCAAGCGACCTGGCAAAGTGTCTATGACTTTTGGTTTGAGGAATGCACCGCCGAAGACTGGTTTGGTAAAAATCCAGATTTTGACAAACTCATTTGGGATCGTTTTGGCACCATTTGCCAGGCGGCCGCGCGTGGTGAGTGCTACCCTTGGCGCGCTGAATTGCGTGGTCGATTGGCCGAGATAATTGTTTTAGACCAATTTTCACGCAATGTATGGCGCGACAGCCCGCGCGCATTTGCCCAAGATGGCATGGCCCTAGTATTGGCCCAAGAGGCGGTGCAACATCCCGAATACGCTCAGCTTGGTCAGCGTGAGCGCCAATTTATACTCATGCCCTATATGCACTCTGAATCACGTGCTATCCACGAAGTGGCTGTCGAATTATTTAAGGCGCTAGGTGATGAGCAGACCCTGGAATACGAGTATCGTCATAAGGTGATTATTGACCGTTTTGCTCGTTATCCACACCGAAATAAAATCCTAGGCCGCCAATCCACCGCAGAAGAGCTCGAGTTTTTAAAAGAACCGCATTCCTCTTTTTAAGACCAGGCGCTCTAAGCGCATGTTTTACTCACTCACAAAAGGAGTATCAATCAATGAGTCGTCTTGCAGTTACAGAAAAAATCATCGCCCAAAAAGTGGCCAAAGGGCTCCAATGGAAAGACATCGCTGAAAAGGTAGGCGCGAGCAAAGAATGGGTCACCGCCGCTTGCCTGGGGCAAATGACACTCACAGAAGCACAAGCCACCACGGTGGCTCAGATTTTTGATCTGAGCGACAGCGAACGCAAGTGGCTAATGCAAGTCCCCTACAAAGGCTCTTTGCCCACTGAGATACCCACTGACCCACTCATTTATCGCCTCTATGAGATCGTCAATGTCTATGGCACCACCATCAAAGAACTCATCCACGAAGAGTTTGGTGATGGCATCATGAGCGCCATCGACTTTGATATGGATATCCAAAGAGAGCCACACCCCGAAGGTGATCGCGTCAAAATCACCATGAATGGAAAATTCCTACCCTACAAAGAATACTAAAGGAATATCCAAGCAATAAAAAAACCCGATGCCATCGCATCGGGTTTTAGATCTAACTGTAAAAATAAACTGCCATTTACAAAGACGTCATGCTACAAAGACGTCATGCTACAAAGACGTCATGCGATTTAGGATGGCGTCGCCCCTACGGTCTCATCTGACTGCTCCGTGGGATCCTGGGCAAAAAGCAATAATAAGTTAATACCATGCTTATAGTATTCTCCCTCGCCCATGAGCACATCGAGCTGGATATTGGCGAGCTCATCTGCAATGGGCTCAGCAAATGGCTCGCGCTCGGTGTGAATGATTTTTAAGTAGGTTTTGCACTCTGGGCAGGTCTCGGCCAATACGGCAGGTGTCTGATAGTCCTCATCTGCGACATCTGGACTGGCCAAAGACATGTACTCTACACCATCCTCGTGCAAACAGCGCGTGCAACGAATGCGCGGCATATGCCACTGCACCCCGCACAGAGAACAAGCCACATAGCGCTGCCCCGCCATGCCTCCAAAACTATGTACCATACTGGTGGTCGGCAAACTACCGCAACACGGACAGGTGGTTTGCTCGCTGAGTTTGACTTTTTGGTATTGCTCATCAGCACGGATAGCTGGTGAAGAACACAGCATGTGTGCCCAGTACACCTGCAAAGCAGCACCAATGAAAGGCGCCGCCGCTAAATCAACCCCAGAAACACTGCCAGCCAGCAACTGATCAGCCTGTACCTCGAGCTCGACCGAGGGCATTTCTTTAATGCGTTGGAGCAGCTGGCGAATGTTTTCGGCCTGCTCTCCGCGCATTTTTGCCGCTAATAGATAATCCAGTAATTGGTGCAGTATTTTTTGCCAAATAGGATCGCGCGGCCAGTCTAAGGCGGCCAAAGGTGGTAGGCCATGCTCGGCTGACTGGGCTAATGCCGCCTCATCGGGCATAGGCACCTCGGGTAAATCAGCCAGGGCCAAATGCTGGGCCTGCGCTAACTCGGCCATCAACCCTAAATACGCACTAATAGCACCTGGCTGGCGCGCGAGTTGCTTTAAACGCATACTACGCTCAGCAAATAAGCTAGCCCGATTGGGCCAAATAAAAAGATCAGGCTCGCCCGAACCACGGGCAATGATCTCTTCGGCGGGCATAATACGAACAACAGACTCACTAGATTTGGCCACAGAGTACTCCTAATGGGCATAAAAAACACAAGCGTAGCCCCAAACAGCGGGGCTACGCAATCAAGAGAGCTAGTTTTTACCAGTCGTCTCTTTGTACCACAGAGGGTGGTGGGTCTTGGCCCACTCCTCGGTCACCGTGCCTTGGGTCATGGCACGCATCGTACCCTTGACCCAGATGGCGGCATAAATATGCACAAACACGCTCAGCAGCAGCACCCAAGCCGAAATGGCATGGATGAGTGAGGCTGCGCGCAGCACCTCTACCGAGAAGTTAGGCGCGAACCAAGGACGCCAGAACAGCACCCCAGTAATGACCAAGGCCAAAAGACTCAGCGTCATCAGCCAAAAAATCATTTTTTGCCCGTAGTTGTACTTACCCACAGGCAAATCGGGGTTGATCTCGCCGCGCAGCATGCGACCAGACTGTTTGCGCCATTCTTTGTCCCCACGTTTGAACATATTGTCTTTGACAACACGGAAAAACATGAGGATAAAGCCTAGGAACATCAGCACCCCTAAAAAGGGATGCAAGATGCGGGCCCAGGTACCGCCCCCAAACAAGTTAGTTAAAAAATAAAGCGACGGATGAAAGAAGGCCAGCCCGGATAGCGCCGAGAGGAAAAACATGATGGCGATAAACCAATGATTCATGCGATCGCTATCTGAGTAGCGCTTAAGTGTTTTACTCATGTCTACTCCTTAGTTTGCTCATCAGCGCTGGTTGAATGGGCATCATCGTCACCCTTGGGCTCGCGGATAGGACCTACCTTCATGTAGTGGAAGAAACCACCCAAGACGGCCAGTGCCGCCCCCGCAAGTGCGATGGGTTTGGCCAACCCTTTCCAGAAACCCACGGTCGGACTGACCTGAGGATTGGCAGGCAACTCTTGGAGCTCTGGCTGAGAAGCGTCACGCAAAATATACATGACGTGTGTCCCGCCTACCCCTTCGGGGTCATAGAGCCCGGCATTGTCGTGCCCACGCTCTTGGAGTTGCTTAACGCGAGTCTCGCTATAAGCCACCATATCGTCTTTGGCACCAAATGTGATGGCGCCCGTCGGACAGGTTTTCACACAAGCAGGCTCAAGACCGACGTCCACACGGTCTGAGCACAGTGTGCACTTATAGGCTTTGTTGTCTTTCTCGCTAATCCTCGGGATATCGAAAGGACATCCGATGACACAATAGCCACAACCAATGCAATTTTCTTGAACAAAATCAACGATACCGTTGGAGTGCTGAACAATTGCACCTGGTGACGGACAGGCCTTGAGACAGCCTGGGTCAGCACAGTGCATACAGCCGTCTTTACGGATCAGCCAATCGAGATGATTTTCCTCGGGCTCGACCTCGTAGAAACGCATCACTGTCCAAGACTCTGCGGTCAGGTCTACGGGGTTGTCGTAGGTACCGACATTAACCCCAACCTCATCGCGTAAATCGTTCCATGTCATGCAGGCAACTTGGCACGCCTTGCAGCCAATGCACTTGGACTCGTCAATCAGTTTGGCAACTTTATAACGTTCCCGTGCATGAGCTGAAGGCGTCGTTGTGGCCGACCTAGCTACAATATCTAACTGTTGATTGGCCATAGCGTTATACCTTTTCTATGTTGACAAGGAAGGCTTTAAACTCGGGGGTCTGAGAGTTGGCATCACCCACAAATGGCGTGAGAGAGTTTGCCAGGAACCCTTCTTTGGTCACCCCTTTGAAGCCCCAGTGAATCGGAATACCGACCTGGTGTACCTTTCGCCCATCGACATCCAGCGCACGAATACGCTTGGTCACGACGCAGGTAGCCACCACCTGACCGCGCTTGCTGTAAACGCGTACCTTGTCGCCATCACGAATGCCTTTTTCTTTGGCTAAGGCCTCGCCAATTTCGACAAAGGGTGCGGGCTGCGTAATTGCATTACTCAGGGCGTGTTTTGTCCAGAAGTGATGGTGCTCGGTCAAGCGATAAGTCGTCGCCGCGTAGGGGTACTCATCCTTGGTGCCGAAGGTCTCCCAGACATCCTCGTATACACGTGCTGCCGGGTTGCTAATGGCCAGCTCGTTATCGGGGTGGAATGGGTTAAAGCCTAGCGGGCTTTCAAATGGCTCGTAGTGCTCGGGTAACGGACCATCAACCAAACCAGCAGAGAACAAGCGCGCGACCCCCTCGGGGTTCATGATAAAGGGCCCGACATTTTCCTCTGGAGCAGCATCGGGTCGCATATCAGGAACGTCTGCGCCCCCTGCCCAAGTACCTCGCCAGGCAAGGTATGTGCGCTCGGGATCCCAAGGCTGACCGCTGGTGTCTGCACTGGCACGGTTGTACAGCACGCGACGGTTTGCAGGCCAAGAGAAACCCCACTCGGGATACACCCCTAACCCACTAGGATCGTATTGGCTGCGGCGTTTGGTCATATTGCCAAGCTCAGTCCAGCAACCAGAGTAAATCCAGTTACCACAGGCTGTGGAGCCATCGTCTTGTAGCATGGCAAACCCGGGGACTTGCTCGCCCGCCTTGAGTAAGAGCTTGCGTGGTGCATCTGGATCCTCGGGGTCAGCCGGTGCGTAGATATCACGCAAGGCCTTGCCGTTGATTTCCTTGAGGAGCTCTTCGGAAGTGGGATGATAAGGGTTGATATAAGGCCAGTTGAGGTTGAGCACGGGCTCGGGCAGTACACCGCCCTCTTCTTCGTAGAGCTCGCGCACACGCATGAAAATACGTGCCACAATCTCGGGATCGAGCTTGGCCTGCCCTGGCGGCGGTAGCGCCTGCTCTTTCCAGATCAACGTACGACTGGAGTTGGTAAATGTCCCTGCCTCTTCGACAAAACAGTTTGAGGGCAGACGGAAGACCTCGGTTTGGATGTCACTGGCATCGACATCGTTGTATTCACCATAATGTTTCCAGAACTCACTGGTCTCGGTCTCGAGCGGATCGATGATGACCAAGAACTTGAGCTTGGACATGGCATCGGTGATTTTCTTTTTATACGGAGCGGAACCCAAGGGGTTAAAGCCCTGACAGATAAAGCCATTCATCTCGCCATTGTTCATGTACTCGTACATGGCCATGACGTCGTAGCCCTTGTCGCGTTTGGGCACCCAGTCATAAGCGAAATTATTGCGCTTGGTGGCGGCATCACCCCAGTAGGCCTTCATCAAGCTGATAAACCATTTGGGGAAGTTTTGTGGAAAGGCCATCTGGTTGGGACGCAATGGCTTGGGTGTGCGCTTGTCGAGGTATACCTGCAAGGTAGGATCCTCGTCTGTGGGCGCCAGCATATAGCCAGAAAGCACCTCGGAGTAGGCATTCATATCGGTGATGCCCTGTACGTTGGCATGACCGCGCAATGCGTTTACTCCACCCCCGGGACGACCCATATTACCCAACAGCAATTGAATCATTGCCATGGTGCGGATGTTTTGCGAGCCAATGGAGTGTTGCGTCCAGCCTAAGGCATAACAAATGGTCATGACCTTGTCTGGGGCACTCATTTCGGCCATTTTCTCGGCAATTTCGAGGAAATCCTTTTCGGGTGTACCCGTAACGCTAGACACCATCTCGGGTGTATAGCGACTGTAGTGTTTTTTCAATAATTGATAAACACAACGTGGGTGCTGCATGGTCTCGTCGACCTCGATGTAGCCATCATCACCGATCTCGTATCCCCATAGGGATTGATCGTATTTGCGTTTATCTTTGTCGTAGCCACTAAAGAGACCATCCTTGAAAGAATAGGTGTCTTTGACGATAAAAGTGGCGTCTGTATAGTTTTTGACGTACTCGTGGTGGATCTTGTCGTTGGTGAGTAGGTAATTGATCACCCCCCCGAGGAAGGTAATATCGGTACCGACCCGAATGGGTGCATATTTGTCAGCAACCGCTGCTGAACGGGTAAACCGTGGATCAACCACGACGAGTGGGGCGTTGCGATTTTGCATGGCCTCGACGACCCACTTGAAACCACAGGGGTGCGCCTCGGCAGCATTACCGCCCATAATGAGGACCATATCCGTATTGCGGATATCAGTCCAAGAGTTTGTCATGGCACCGCGACCAAATGTTGGGCCCAAACTGGACACCGTTGGTGCGTGTCAAATACGTGCTTGAGTATCGAGTGCAACCATCCCCAAGCCGCGTGCAACCTTGACGGCTAAATAGCCGGTCTCGTTAGAGGCTGCGGATGAAATCAAAAAGCCGGTGCTATTCCAGCGATTGACAGTCACCCCGTCATCATTTTTCTGGATCAGATTTTCGTCACGATCATCCTTGAGGTGGCGTGCGATGCGATCGATGGCCTCGTCCCAAGAGATGTCCTGCCATTCGGTGGCGCCAGGCGCGCGTACCTGTGGGTGGTGGACGCGGGATTCACTCTGCACCATGTCGATCACCCCTGCCCCCTTGGGACATAAGGTCCCGCGGTTAACCGGGTTATCGGGGTCACCCTCAATATGAACGATGGTGGGGCGCACGTTTTTGCTGCGATCGCCGAGAGTATAAACAACCATCCCACAGCTGACCGAGCAGTAAGGACAGGTGCTACGTGACTCGGTCGTGCGAGTTAGCTTGTATTCACGGGCAGCAGCCACTGCCTCGTTGGGTGAAAAACCCATTGCAGCCAAACTCGAA
>JAJYTK010000035.1 GCA_021793095.1 Pseudomonadota bacterium | reverse complement strand
CACGCAAAAGAGCCCAGGCAAGAACTCCTCGTTATCAAAGGCATAGCCTTGCTCGCGCACACGCTCGCAGTCTTGTTCGAGCTCATCGAGACTCTGAATGGTGTTGGGCGTGAACTGCTCCATCGGCGCATGCGCAAGTAGGCGACGACGCTGTGCGGGTGGCATTTGCGCCAGCAACACCTTGCCACTGGCCGAACAATGCACTGGCACACGTGAGCCTGGACGCAGATAAAAGCGCAGGGGAGCCTCGGTCTCGACCCGGTCTAGGTAGAGGACCTCACTGCCCGATAAAGCAGTCAGGTTGCAGCTCTCGCCGAGCTCATCTACCAGCGCTTTTAAAACGGCATGGCGCGCACCGTGCTTGGTGTCATTGAGTAATAAGTTTTCGGCAAAACGACGTAAACGCTCACCAATGCAGTAGTGACGGCCGTCCGCATCACGCACCAGCATCCTGGCCTGCTCTAACTGCTGCAGCATACGATGCAATGTGGGTTTAGGTAGATCGGTACTGTCCACCAAATCCTGCAAAGAAAACTGCCGCTCTTGTGACACGATTTGCTCGAGCAAGCTAAATAAACGCATGGTGGGGGTATCCCCCGTGATTTTAACCGGCTCAAAAGGAACGTCTTCTATTGCTTTATTCATAGCCCCCTCAATAATCCCAGTAAGTAAAATTAATAATACCAGAATATACCTAAACTATTGACCGTATTACATTTAACATATAAATTTACTATTTACGAGACCAAACATTCTATTTTATGAGATAAGGGACAGCCATGGAAATATTAAACCAGATTATTGATGCCGCTAAGAAATCTCCTGCCCAGATTGCGTTGGCTGAGGCAGATGACCCTCGTGTGCTCCAAGCCGCTGTCCGTGCGCAACAAGCCGGGGTAGCCGCCGTCACGCTGGTGGGTGAATCCGAAAAAATCCAAGCAACTGCCCACAGTCTAGCACTGAACATTGATGAGCTGACTATCGAGGATGTGCACCACTCTGAGCACCGCGCGGCTCTGGTTGATGCCTTGGTACAACGGCGCAAACACCGGGGAATGACCGTAGAGAAAGCCCAAGAACAACTTAATGATCCATTGGTGTTTGCCAACATGCTGGTTCACTGTAATAAAGCACAAGGAGTGCTTTCTGGTGCCGTATACAGTACCGCTGACGTAGTGCGCACTGCCCTGCAGCTCATCGGGACCGCACCCGGACATGATCTGGTATCGAGCTTTTTCCTGATGATTCTTGATAAACCACATCATCCCTGCCAGCGTGCTGTTATCTTTTCGGATTGTGCTCTGGTGGTAGACCCTGATGAGGCTCAATTGGCAACCATCGCGACGGGTGCCGTACAAAGCGCTCAAAAACTATTGCCCGAGCCACCCAAGGTCGCCATGCTGAGCTTTTCCACCGCCCAAAGCGCCCAACACCCCATGGTCACCAAGGTCATTAAAGCAACTGAGCGGGTACGCGCTGCACTACCTGATGTGGCGGTGGATGGCGATGTACAGTTTGATGCCGCCATTATTCCCGACATTGCACAACGCAAGCTCAAAGATTCAGCGGTCGCTGGGCAGGCAAATGTGTTTATTTTCCCAGACCTAAATGCAGGCAATATTGGCTACAAAATCGCGGAGCGCCTCGGTGGCGCAGTGGCTATTGGCCCTCTGTTACAAGGGCTGGCCAAACCAGCCAATGACTTATCCCGTGGATGCAGCGCAGAAGATGTGTTTAATGTGCTTGCCATTACCTCTTTGCAAGCACAGCAACAGGAAAGCCCATGAGTGTCTTTGATACGGTTTTTTTATTATTCATCATTGCCCTGGGGACCTACTTTCAGACAGTGACAGGTTTTGGGCTCGCCATGATAGTGATTGGCGTGAGCAGTGGTCTAGAACTCACCAGCGTGCCCTTTATCGCTACAGTCGTCAGCATTATCAGCCTGGCCAACAGCGGATTAGCACTGCGCAATCATATTCATCACATTAATTGGGAATGCACCAATACCACCCTCTTAGGTGTGGTCCCCTCGAGTATTTTAGGGGTCTTATTACTCAATTACCTCAATGTGCAAGCGAAATACATCCTAGAATTTCTCTTGGGCTTGGTCATTGTCTATAGCGGGGTCATCTTTGCCCTACGCCCACGGCAACGCACAAAGCGATCCCGCCTGCGGGCTTTCTTTAGCATTGGTTTTATTTCGGGCTTATGCGGTGGGCTCTTTGGGATGCCCGGCCCGCCGATTATCTTTCATATGTACCGACAGCCATTTACCTTGGTTGAAACCCGCAATATGCTGTTATTAATTTTTGCTTGTACGGCATTCTCGCGGACGGCCTATGAGGTAGTCGCCACAGGGCTGCCTAAAAACTCATTGCTGATTTCTTTATTGGCCCTGCCATGTGTCGCAGCGGCGACTATTTTTGCACAGCGCTTTCCGCCGCCAGTGCGCCCGGTGACCATGCGTCAAATCACCTTTATTTCTTTGGTGTTGATCGGTTTGGCGCTCATGTATGGCAGCGTGACGAATTATTTTGATTAGGTTGTGTCGTCACACCCAGAGCACGGGCATGCGCACTGCATGCCCGTTGTGATTGATTACCAAGCACCACTAAAGGTTTGCACCCCCAAACTGGTCGTTGCCACTGCAAACCATGTTCCCAGCCCCAATACTAATGGCTGCCAGCCTGCTTTGGCCATGGTACGCATATTACTGGATAACCCAATCGCGGCCAGCGCTAACACCATCAGAAACTTGGCCGAATGAGACAGGATGCTGAGCAGTTCTGCTGGCAATACCCCCGTGGAACGCACCAACGAGGCACAAACAAACCAAATAATAAACCAGGGGATGAGGCGACGAATGCTTAAACGTCCGCCTGCCTGGCGATTACGGCGTACCTCTAAATAGACATAGACCAAACAAATGGGAATGATAAAGGTGGCTCGCGTCAATTTAACAATCGTGGCGTAGTCACCCGCCTCATTGCTAAAACTATAAGCTGCCGCAACCACCGAAGAAGTATCATTAATAGCCGTCCCTGCCCACAGGCCAAAGCCCAGGTCTGTCATATTGAGCACATGACCAAAAAAGGGAAATACCAACACAGCGGCCACATTAAATAAAAAGATAGTAGAAATGGCCAAGGCCGTCTCATGCTCCTCGGGTTCGATGATGGGTGCCACAGCCGCAATGGCCGATCCCCCGCAAATGGCGGTACCGGCACCGATTAAATTGCGCAGCTTGTCCCCGACCTTGAGCAGGCGACCCAATACATACGCCGTCACAAAAGCAGCGGCGATGGTAATGATGGTCACCCACAGCGAATCCAATCCAGCACGCACGACTTGATTAAAACTCAGGCCAAAGCCCAGCAAAATAATAGACCACTGTAAAACAGCTTTGGACGCAAAGGTTAACCCTGGCTGGCAGATAGGCATCACGCCAATGGTATTGCGAATACCCAAACCCAACAAAATAGCAAACACCGGCCCACCTACCGTGGGTAACCAATTGCCCAATACAGTCGCCACCACCGCCACCAGGGCAGCCAGTGCAATACCATACCAACGGGATGGCCCTCGGGGGACGCTCGACTGAGCCTCATCAGCTTTGTTTGCAGTTAAATCATTAGGGCTGTGCGAGCCCACTTGTAAGGTGGTGGAAGTCATCGTTCTATCCTGAATTTACTCGTTGGATGCGACCGTAAGCTGATCTAAATCAGCGGCTAAGGTCGTTAAATCCACGGCATCGGGTGCCTGTATAAATACGATTTGATTCTGAGTCAGAGCGCTGTCATCACTCTGACCCACCGGGAGAAACTGCAGGCGACGGCCTGCAAATTGTATGGAAACCCATCCGTGATAATCCGTGCGTACAAAACCTTTGGCACGGAAAACACCCCGCGGCAGGCGCCGAAAATAAGCCATCAACCCATCCGCCGAGAGTGTGCCCTGCCCTGTCCACAAGGCTGTCTCAAATGGGTGATCACTGGCAGGAGCGTGCTGCATTGCTCCGTCGCGAGCCAATACAGGCGTCTCGTCCACCTCGAAAAGCAGTGTTTCATCCACCTGCCCATGGCTTGTTTCATAGATGGGGAGTGCGCCATAGCGCTGCTCAATAAATGCGCGACACTGCGCTAATGTCTCTGCCGCCAATAAGTCTGTTTTGTTCAGAATCAGTAAGTCAGCGCCTTGAATTTGCGCCTCAATGGTGTCATGCAATAGAGGATCTGCCGCCTGTGTCTGGATCTGCTCGGCATCAATCACGGTCACGACGCCAGCCAGCTTGAGACTGGGCTCAGTCAAGCCCACACTGGCGATGGGCGCCGGGTCGGATACGCCACTGGATTCAATGACCACCCAATCAGGTTGAGGATCGCGGCTAAGCACATCAATGAGGGCGGCATCTAACCCAGAGCCAATAGAGCAGCAAATACACCCATTGGTCAGGCTGATGGTTTCACCCTCGTGCTGGGCAATTAATTGAGTGTCTATGTTGATGGGGCCGAAATCATTAACCAACACAGCAATACGGCGTCCACTAGTGGTCTGCAGCAAATTATTTAATAGCGTCGTTTTGCCAGCGCCCAGAAAGCCACCCACAACGGTCAAAGGAATTTTTTTCACTGCCATCACCCAATTGCAAAAATCCACAGGCGCAGCGGCTTATGCTGCCCTCTCATACCTCAAAGACTGATTGAGGACTGATTTCTGGAACAAAAAATATCATTATTACCAAAAATACCAGATAAATGATAGCTCCTAAAATAATTAATCCTCTTTTCGGTGGTTATAAAACTCATAGAAAATGCGCAAAAGCCGCAAAAAGGCTGGAAATTGAGAGCGATTTAAGCCGACGATAGGGATTTCACTAGTAGGAACTATTCGTATCGTTTTCTATATTTATACTTGAATTCAATCAAAACTTAAACTTATCCGCATCTCTTATAAGCATATTACCCATTTTAACGACACCTAATTTCTTATAAGAGGCTATTCGCCAAAAGCTGGGGACACCTATGAAAATATCAGCATTGAGCAGCAGATTACTGGACTGGATTACCAACCTGATGGGGTTTATTGGTGTCCTGATCATCCTGTACTGCATGATATTTGCACTGACTGACGTTTACTTTCGTTATGTGCTCAACTCACCTTCACTATGGATAGGCACCTCTTTACAAGCCGCCTTGGTGCTACTGGCGTGCATGGCGGGTGCTTTTGCGTATAAAAACGACGAGTTCATTCGCCTCGACCTTTTTTACGCTAACTTTTCCACCCGCACCAAGGCCATTGCCGACGTCATCACCGCAGTATTCACCTTTATGTTTTTGGGAGTACTGATCTGGAAGGGCTATCAAAGCGCGCTGATCTCTATCAAGCTCAATCAGATGACCCCTACCGCAGTACGCATTCCTATTTACCCCATCAAAACCATCATTCCTTTGAGTGCTTGCGTCGTCTTATTGCTCGCAATTCGCAAGTTTCTCTGCGATTTAAAAACCATTTTTTGCAAGCAATCAACGACTGGCTAACAACAAAATGGACAGCACTCAAACCTTTATACAACCTACCATTCGGAGGAATACCATGAGACCAAAAACTCTCTTTGCACCGGCGATTGCCGCAGCTGCAGTTGCACTGGCTTTTAGCCCTGTTACCTTTGCCGCTGATAATGACGGTCCACCTGATACCGTGACGACTTGGACTTTCCAGCCTGCTTTTGACAGCTCTGATGCTGGCTGGCACCGTGGCTTGCTGCCGTGGGTCGAGGCCGTTGAAGAGGCGACCGAAGGCACAGTGAAAATCCGCGTTGAGCCTGTAGGATCGCTCACCAGTGGCTCAGAAGCCTTTGGTGCAGCCTCCGCAGGGATGACCGATGGTTACGCAGGCTGGGCCACCGTTTACGGTGGTGAAATGCCCGAGGGTATGCTGGCCTATGGCTTGGCCATGGGGGCAACCAGCTCAGAAGAGGCCTGGGATGCGATGTGGGGCAACCCTGATTACCGCATCGGCGAGCTGGTCCAAGAGGCCGCCAACGAGCGCAACCTACACTGGGTAGGCTGGACCAACCAAGGCCCGAACGCCATGTTCTCCAACTTCCCCATTGAAAAGCTTGAAGACCTGCAGGGCAAGAAAATGCGTGCAGGTGGTCCACAGGCGTTGTTCCACCAGGCCATGGGCGGCTCTCCTGTATCCATGGACGCTGGAGACATCTATACCTCCATTCGCTTGGGCGCCATCGAAGGGACCTACTGGGATACCGGCGGTATTAAAGACATGAACTTCCAAGAGGTCATTAAATACGCCAGCTTGCCCGGTTGGAACCCTGCTCAGCACCAAGAAATTTTCGTCAACTTAGATGCTTGGAACGAGCTCACGCCTTGGCAACAAGAAAAAATAGAAGGCATTTTTGAGGAAACCTATTTCAAAACCAGTGCCATGCACGCCGAGGCAGCGGATGATGCCTTACAAGCCCTCATTGACGAAGGCGGTGAGGTCATCGAGATGTCCGAAGAAGAAGTCCAGCGCATGCGTGAAAAATCTATAGAAGAGGTCTGGCCCAAGGTCGCCGAGCTCTCCGAGCGCAACGCCAAAGGGGTAGAACTCTGGCAGCGCTATTTTGAAGAAAATCAGTAATTCACTGAGGCCAGAGGAAGGCGACACACCATCGCTTTCCTCTACTTTTGTATCTTTTAGCTGTTAGCTGTTAGCCATTCATTGCCTATAGAGTTTTGACAATGATAAGAAGGACACAGTAGCCCAATGAGCCTAGAATTAATCACCTTTTTGTATTTCATCGTCATGTTCCTGGTCCTATTTTTGGGCCTGCCCGTTGCATTTGGGCTCGGGGGCACGGCGGTGCTATTTGCGGCCATATTTTCTCCTCGCTCGTTGTTAGCGATTCCCAGTGCCTTTTATTACACCCCATGGAACTCCATCCTGATTACCATCCCGCTGTTCTTATTGATGGGTAATCTGATACGCTACTCGGGCGTCGCCGATGCGGCCTACAATGCGGTGTACAAGCTCATTGGGCACATCGCTGGGGGCTTAGCGATGGGGACCGTGATGGTCTGTACCATTTTCGCTGCGGTGACCGGTATTACCCCACCAGCAACGATTACCATGGGGCAAATTGCCTACCCCTCAATGATGCGCTACGGCTACAGCCGCAAAATCGCTATTGGCGCCATTGGGGCTGGGGGGGCTTTAGGGGCCTTGATTCCACCCAGCGTACCCTTTATTTTCTACGGCCTATTGGCCAACGCCTCCATCGGTGACCTATTTATCGCTGGGGTGATCCCCGGTCTGATGCTGGCTGCCTTTTATGTGCTCTATATCGGGGTGCGTAGCCATTTCCAGCCTGACATTGGCCCACCACTGCCAGCGGATCAGCGTTTTAGCACCGGTGAAAAAGTCCGTTCGGTATTGGACATCTGGCCCTTTGTCCTGCTGATTGTGATTGTTTTGGGCTCCATCTGGGGCGGTATTGCAACCCCAGCAGAGTCAGCCAGCTTTGGTGCGGCAGGTGCCTTGATCATTAACCTGCTCTATCGCCAGCTCACTTGGCAGATTCTCAGAGACTCGCTGCTCTCCACACTCAAACTCTGTGGTATGGGTTTCTGGATCCTGATTGGGGCCAATATTTACCTCAACATTTTTAACTCACTCGGCTCCCAAGATTTGCTCACTGACCTGTTACTCAACGTACCAGGGGGGACCACGGGGGTACTGATTACCATGATGCTCATTGTCTTGGTATTGGGTACCGTCATGGACGACTGGGCTATCATCATGCTGTGCACGCCCTTGTTCTTGCCCATTATTACTGAGCTAGGCATTGACAAGATTTGGTTCGGGGTGCTGTTTATTGTCAACATCCAGGTCGCCTACTTATCACCGCCCTTTGGCTTTGTCCTGTTTTGGATCAAAGGGATATTACCCAAGGATGTTCATATGGGGCAGGTATACGGCTCGGTATGGCCCTTTATCGGGATGCAATTACTCGGCTTGGTATTAATTTTCCTCTTCCCCGAGATTGCACTCTGGCTACCACGCATGTTGAAGTAAGGCAGCTCACCCATTGCGGGTGAGCCCGGCTCAAAACGGCTGACTGTGTTTAACAGCTCACGCCCCAATAAAAATAACAAAGGGGCACAAAAAAAGGTTCGGCATCTGCCGAACCTTTTTCTTTTCTCTGTGCTAGAGGGATTAAATACTTTCTCTACCATCTAGCGCCTGTTTTAAGTACTACTCTAATCAACATCTATAGGCGCTGCCCTGCAAGCACTGAGTGCAGTTTACAGGAAGCCGTCTTGCAACTGCATGCCCCACTCGGTCTTAGCGGTTTGACGGCCACGAGTTACTG